>CAZFKF010000304.1:0-6290 GCA_964518805.1 uncultured Planctomycetaceae bacterium
GGCCCCTGCGACGATCCCAAAGCCGCCCCGGCCCTTCGCTGGCCTCCGAACGGGCAGGTCACCGAGGAGTTCGTTCGCAACTGGGCCGCGATTGCCCGCGAGTACGGCCTCCGCTACAAGGACAAGGTGAAGGGCTATTGGACCGACGGCTGCTACCGCTTCATCGGTTACGATGATGCCAAGCTGGGAATCCTGGCCGAGGCCCTCCGCGCCGGGTATCCGAACCGCATCGTCGCTCTGAATCCGGGCGTGGAGGACCGCGTGCGCTCCTACTCGCGCCACGAGGACTTCACCACCGGCGAGCAGAACGCGTTCACCGATTTCCCGCATTCGCGGTTCGTCGACGGCGAGCAATGGCACGTCCTCTCGTACCTTGGAAGCGGTTGGGCTCAGCCGGGCACAGTCAAGGGCAAACGCGAGATGATCGATTACGTCTACGCCTGCACCGCTCTGGGCGGCGTGGTTTCCATCGACGTGGTGCTCTATCGCGACGGCGACCTGGACCGATCGCAGCTTGAAGTGCTCAAGGCGATCCGACCCGGCCTGGCCCGCAAGGGCGGCGAACTCGACGCCTGGCGCGAAGGCAAGGCCGTGCCCCCGCGGAACAAGGCGTGGCGCAAGCCGTCGTTCTTGATGAACGCCGAAGGGAAGCATCAACTCGGCCCCAGCGTGGGCGACGTGCACGCCGCGCGGCACGGCGTCGACGGCGATTCGGCCACATGCGCCGTCGCCGGAAACGAATGGGCGTGGGCCTACGACGTCAACCTGTTGCGGTCCGAAAAAGTCTCTCGCGTGGTGATCGCCTTCGGACCGGGCTATGCGACCGAATTCGAGTTGCTGGCCAGCTCCGACGGCCAGAAGTGGCAGAAGCTGGGGCACCTTCGCGATCAGAAGGGCGGCCGGGTGGAGATGGCCTTCGCGCCCATCGAGGCCCGCATCGTTCGCGTCAAGGCGATCAAACCGGACGGTCCGGGCCAGCCGGGCACACAGATGGCGATCGCCGAACTCGAGGCCTACGAGTAGACGGCCGTTAGAATCGCGATCTTGACACCCATCTCTCGGTCGATCGAGAACGCGGAGGTGTTGGAGAAGTCGCCGAAGCGGGGGGTTACGCCAGTCGCCGCACGCGAAGCAGCAGGCTGTTGGCAACCACGGAGACGCTGCTGAAGGCCATGGCAGCGGCGGCAGCGGCCGGAGGGACGTGGAAGTCGAAGAAGGGAATGAACGCGCCGGCGGCAGCGGGAATCAGGAAGAGGTTGTAGGCGAAGGCCCAGCCGAGGTTCTGGCGGATCGTGCGGAGCGTGGCCCGGCTCAGGAGAACGGCCCGCGCCACGGCCCGCAGATCCTGGGTCATCAAAACAATCTGGGCCGATTCGATGGCCACGTCCGAGCCCGAACCGATGGCGATTCCCAGGTCGGCCGCCGTCAAGGCGGGGGCGTCGTTGATGCCGTCGCCCACCATGGCCACGACGCGGCCCTGGCGGCGGAGCCCCTGGATGACGGCCCGCTTCTGGTCGGGAAGGACCTCGGCCACGACGCGCTCGATTCCCACTTGCGCGGCCACCGCGTTGGCGGTTGCATGATGATCGCCCGAGAGCAGTTGGACCTCCAGCCCGAGACCGCGGAGTTGCTCGACTCCCTCGCGACTATGCGGAGCCACGACATCGGCCACGGCCACCAAGCCCAGAAGCTGCGTTCCGGAGGCGATCCAAAGGGGTGTCTGGCCGTCGGAGCGGAGTTTGGCTGCCCTGTCGGCGCACAGAGCGACGTCGATCCCGCGCGACGACAACAGTCTCTCGTTGCCCGCCAGCACGGCCTGTGCGTCCTTGCCGGCCCGGATTCCCTGCCCGGCCACCACCTCCAGGTCGGTCAGGTCCGGGATTGCCAGCCCGCGCGACTCGGCCTCGCGCACGACCGCCTGGCCGAGGGGATGCTGGCTGAGGCGTTCCGCAGCCGCGGCGATAGACAGGAGTTGGTCGGCGGCGACGCCGTCGATTGGTTCGACGGCGGTGACTTTGGGCCGGCCGAGGGTCACGGTGCCCGTCTTGTCGAGCACCACCGTGCTCAACTGGCCGGCAATTTCCAGCGCCCCTGCGTCCTTGATCAGGATGCCGTGCTCGGCGCCGCGGCCGCTGCCCACGAGCACGGCCGTCGGCGTGGCCAGTCCCAGGGCGCACGGGCAGGCCACGACCAGAACGGCCACGGCGCACGTCAGGCCCAGAGCCCACTCGGCCGAAAGAAGGCCCCAGGCCAAGAGCGTCACCGCGGCGATCGCCAGCACGGCAGGTACGAAGCGGGCCACGACCCGATCGGCCAGACGCCCCACTGCTGTCTTCGACTGCTGGGCCTTGCGGACCAGTTGGATCACTTGGGCGAGTGCCGTCTTGCCCAGGGGGCGGAGCACCTCGGCAGTCAGGGCTCCCTGAAGGTTCAGCGTGCCGGCGAAGACTTCGTCCCCCGGTTGCTTGTCGACAGGAATCGACTCGCCGGTCAGCCACGACTGGTCGACGCTGGACGAGCCGGATACGACCTTAGCGTCGAGCGGGACCTTCTCGCCCGGACGCACGAGAATGCTCTGGCCCGGCAACACCGCGCGGACCGGCAATCGCTCGGCCCGCCCGTCGTGTACCACGGTGGTTTCGGGCGGGGCTAGGTCGAGCAGTTTCCGGATGGCGGCCGAGGCCTGGCCCTTGGCCTTGGCTTCGAGGTACTTCCCGAGCGTGATGAACGTGAGGATCGTGCCCGCATCGGCGAAGTACATCTCTGCCATCCCCGACGGACTGCCGCCGACGGCCAAAACGTGGTGTGCCCACTGCGTCAGTCCGGCCAGATATGCGGCGCCCGTTCCCAGGGCGATTAGCGTGTCCATGTTGCTTGCGCCGTGCCGCAGGCTGCGCCACGCCCCAGCGAAATACGGCCAGCCGACGTACACTTGCAGCGGAGTCGCCAACACGAGTTGCCAGGTGAGAAGCTGCGACAGGTTGGCGTGCACGCCATAGGTTAGTGCGACCAGCGGAATCCACAACGCCAGCCCTACCAGAAGCCGCGTGCGCCACGACGCGGCCTCGTCCGGTTCCTGCGCGCCAGGGCCGCCAACGTCTGCGAGACCGTCGTCGTCCTCGGACACCGTGGCCGAATAGCCGAGGCTGCGTACGGCGGCCACAAGATCCTCGGGGGTCGCACGGCGGGGATCGATTGCGACACTCGCCTTGCGCGTCAACAGGTTGACCTGCGCGCTTGCGACCCCAGTAACGCTGCTGAGGGCCATCTCGACCGTGGCTGCGCAGCCCGCGCATCGCATCCCTTGGATGTCCAAGGTGACCGACTTCACTGGAGAAGTGCCGTTCGGGAGTGGCGTGGTTGCCATGGCCGTGAGAGGACTACGGTCGTTTTTTCTCGTCCTTCTTCGTCGCGTCCTGCTTGGGACCGACGATGGGCGTATCCGCCGCATTTCCCCACTCGGCCCAACTCGCGTAGTAGTTCCTCACATCCTTGGCGCCCATCAATTCCATTCCGAAGGCCATGACCGAAGACCGTCCGCCCGACTGGCAGTGAGCGGCGGCCGGCCTCTGAAGGTCGATCCCGGCATCGGCAAACAATTTGGCGAGCTGCTGGGGACTCTTCCAACGTTGACTGCTCTTGTCGATCAAGTCAATCCACTCCAGGTGCTTGGCCCCGGGCATGGCGCCGGACCGCTTGGCCTTGGTCGTGTCGAGCCCGCAAAACTCGGCGTTGGACCGCGCATCGACGATCTGCCAGCTCTTGTCCTTCACAAAGCCGAGCATTTGCTGCTTGGTCGCCAGGCTGTCGGGCCGCGCTACGGCCGTGAACTTGGCAGGGGCTGGCGGTTTCGGCTTCTGGGACTCGATGGGCAGGCCGGCTTTGTCCCAGCCGAGCCAGTTGCCGTTCAAGAGACGGACGTCTTCGATCCCCCAGAACCTCAGAATCCACCAGACACGAGCCGCATCCTTGAACGAATCGCCGTCGTAGACGACCACCTTCGTGCCAGGGCCAATGCCCAGATCGCCGATTCTGGCGCTCCAGCCTTTGGCATCCTGTCCGCTTCCAAACGCCTTGGCCCAGGCAGCCGCGTCGATCCAAATTGCCTTGGGAATTCGCGCTTTGTCGAATGCGGCGCGCGGGCGGGCGTCGAGGATGACGAGATGTCCGGGTTGTCCAGCCTCACCCGACTTGGCCAGGTCCGCCGGCTCGATGAGCAGTCCGCTGCGGGGATACGTGCTGTCAGACGCTACGACGTGGCTTCCGAAGATGCATAGCAGCGACAACGCAATCGCTCTTCCCATGGTTGACTCGGCCTTTCCTAATGGAGGGGGCGACACGACCACCAATACATGAGTTGTAGCATAGGAATTCTAACGTGGACGACGGGCCAGTCTAGCCGAAGCCGCAGGTACGGACAAATGTTGAGGTGGCCGCCCCCTTGTGGCTGACCGCGACGTCCGCCGCTGACTTGCAGATCGAGGCTACGACACGTAACATGAAGGTGCGAAAGGGCATGCGGCTGGGGAAGTCGAACTGCGTGGGCGACCATTGACACATGATTCACGAAGCATCGGGACACTCCTTGAAGATCGGGTTGTTCGGCATTGGATTGGACGCCTATTGGCCGCAGTTTGCCGGCCTCAAGGAACGCTTGGAGGGGTACCTCAGCCAAGTCGAATGCCGATTGCGAATGCCCGGCGTCGAAGTCGTCAATCTCGGTTTGATCGACACTTCCGAAAAGGCTTCCGTGGCCGGCCACCGTTTCCGGCAAGCCGACGTCGACCTGATCTTCCTTCACGTGACGACCTACGCCTTGTCAGCGACCGTGTTGCCTGTGGTGCGCCGTGCCAAGGTGCCCGTGATTCTTCTCAACTTGTCTCCGGTTTCCGCCATCGATTACAGATGGTTCAACGCGATTCGCGACCGGACCGCGATGACCGGCGAGTGGTTGGCCCACTGCGCCGCCTGTCCTGTGCCCGAAATCGCCAACGTCTTCCGCCGCGCCGGCATTCCCTTTCATCAGGTGACGGGCATGCTGGAGGACGATCCGGTGTGCTGGAACCAGGTGGCAGAATGGGTTGCGGCAGCTCGGGTCGCGCACGTCCTGGAGCACAACCGGATGGGAGTGATGGGCCACTATTATGGCGGCATGCTCGACATCTACACCGATCTGACACGGCAGTGCGCTGCGTTCGGCGGACATATCCAGATGGTGGAGGTCGATGAGCTGGCCGCCTTGCGCGAGCTTGTCGCGCCCGAAGAGATTCGCGATCGGGCGTCGTACTTCCGCGAGGCGTTCGACGTCCAGCCCGATTGTCCCGCGGAGGAGATCGATCGGGCCGCGCGGACTTCGGTGGCCATGGACCGTCTCGTCGAGCGTCACCGGCTCGGCTCCCTGGCCTACTACTACATGGGTACGGGAAATCCGGCCAATGAAGATGCGGTCAGTTCGATCATTCTCGGCAACAGCCTGCTCACGGCTCGGGGCGTGCCCGTGGCCGGCGAGATGGAGATCAAGAACGTTCAGGCGATGAAGATCCTGGACAGTTTCGGGGCCGGAGGCTCGTTCACCGAGTACTACGCGATGGATTACGCGGACGACGTGGTGCTGATGGGGCACGACGGGCCGGGGCACATCGCCATCGCCGAAGGCAAGACACGAGTCCGGCCTTTGCGCGTGTATCACGGCAAGGTGGGCCGGGGGCTTTCCGTCGAAATGTCGGTCAAACACGGCCCGGTGACGCTCCTCTCCGTGGTCGACAGCGCCGATGGGCCGCTCAAGCTGCTGGTCGCGGAGGCGGAATCGGTGGCGGGGCCGATCCTCGAAATCGGCAACACCAACAGCCGCTACCGTTTTCCGATGGGTGCCCGGCGTTTCGTCAACGACTGGAACGCCCAAGGACCGGCCCATCACTGCGCCGTGGGAGTGGGCCATCTTGCCGACAAGATCGCCAAGCTGGGGCAACTCCTGCAACTTGAGGTGGTGCGCGTCTGCTGATCGGAAGCGGCGCCGGCGTGTCTCCGAAGATCGTCGCTCCCCATTGTCCGCGCGAGATTCCGCACGGTCCCGGACGCCTCAATGTCCGCGTGCGGCGAAGGCTTCGCTCGCCTCCACCAGCACGGCCAGATTCTCCGGAGGCACGCGCGGCGAAACCGAGCACGCGCTGGAGAGGATGTAGCCGCCGCCGCGGCTGCCGACGGCCAGACGGCGCAGGGCGTCCTCGCGGACCTCGTCGCGGGATTTCTTCAGGAGCGTGTTCACCGGATCGACGTTGCCCTTGAAAAAC
>CAZFKF010000305.1:0-6283 GCA_964518805.1 uncultured Planctomycetaceae bacterium
AGCAAGGCCCGGATGCCCGACTCGCCGAACGAGACGGTCAGTCGCCCGCTCGAAAACTGCACGGCCGACGCCGGATACTGCCGGCCCGCCTTGTGAACCGAGGCGAAAGGCGCTCGCGGCCCGGTCGCCAGATAGTCCTTGCCGGTCTGCCGGTCGATCGCATGCAGGCTCGTGGCATCGGCGGCGATGTCGAGGCGGAAATGACGGGTCTGGAGCGAGCAGACCGGATCGGGCTCGGCCCCCGACGCCAGCCGGACAACGCCAAGTACCAGTGCGATGCCCCCCAAAGCCACGGCTCCGCGGAACCCGGCGGGCTGCCGCGGCCGATAGTGTGAAGGGCTTCGGGTCAGCCGGTGAAGTGCGGGTTTGGCCATCGATGAGTCTCCCTGGCTTTCTGGGGGCATGCACCGGTCATACGCGGAATCAAATGCCACAACACCAATAGCGTTCACGCGTGAGCATGTCAATCTTTACGGTCCGCATCGCCGCATGCGCAGCGTCGGTCGAGGACAGCGAATCTGCGGATTGCGCCGTCCGTCCCCCCTTCGACGCCGCGTTCCAGGATCGGCCCGCGCCGCGCCGCAGTCTCCGCCGGAAGCTAGGGTTATACACTTACGCCGCGCCAAGCACCACGGACGCAATTGCGAGACTTCATGGCGACCATTAGCGACCACGCATCCCCCGCGTGCAATCGAGTCCTGCTCGTCGACGACGATCCATCGATGCTCCGGCTGGTTTCCCACTGGCTGGAAAGCGTCGGGTACGTCGTGCGACAGGCGGGCGACGGGCAACAGGCGCTCAGCGCCGTCGAGACCGAGTGCACCGATTTCCTGATTACCGACTGGGATATGCCGCGGTTGGACGGACTGCAACTGTGCCGCCGGGTGCGCGAGATGGACTTGCCGCACTACGTCTACATCCTCTTTCTCACGGTCAAGCGAACGACCGACGAGACGATTGCGGGCCTGGAAGTCGGCGCCGACGACTTCCTCACCAAACCCCTCAGCAAGGCGGAACTACTGGCGCGGATGCGAGCCGGACATCGCGTGCTCCACCTGGAGCGGCAATTGTCCGAACTCGCACACAGCGACCCCCTGACGGGACTGCTGACGCGACGCACGTTCTTCCAGAGCCTCGCGCGGGAGTGGGAACGATCCAAACGCTTTCGTCGGCCGCTCTCCTGCGTGATGGTCGACATCGACTTCTTCAAGCGGGTCAACGACTCGTACGGGCATCTGACCGGCGATGCCGTGCTCAAGGCCGTGGCCCAGACGCTTGCCCGCGGCAGCCGGCAAAGCGACCTGCTCTGCCGCTACGGAGGAGAAGAGTTCTGCCTGATGCTCCCCGAGACCAAGGAACAGGACGCAGCCGCGTGGTCCGAAAGGATGCGCGAGCAGTTGGCCGCCGAGGAGTTTTTCATCCCCGGCGGACGGCTGCGCCTCACCTGCAGCTTCGGCGCGGCGCAGACCCACGACGACACGCGGGATTGCGAACAACTGGTCGACGAAGCCGACCAAGCGCTGTTGTGCGCGAAGCGATCGGGGCGCGACCGGGTGGTTGGATTCGAATCGCTCAGCGATGCCGGCGAGCATGAACTCGACGACAACAGCCATTACGGCAGCCTGTTCCACGGCATTACGGCCCGCGAAGTCATGACCCCCGTCGTCGTTTCCCTCAGCGAGGCCGACCCCGTCGCCCAGGCCGCCGAGTTCTTCCTGCGTTCGCGATTCAACTCGGCGCCGGTGGTCGACGCGCGGGGCCAACTCAGCGGCATCCTCTCCGAGAAGGACCTGATGGCCGCCCTGGTGCTTCCGGATTTCTGGAACCGGCCGATTCGCGAGGCGATGAAGCCGAACGTGATCTGCTACGCGCCCGAGACGCCGATCCGAACGATCTACGAGTTCCTCTGCCGCGTGGCGATCCGCCGCGTGGTGATCGTCGAGGACGGACGGCCCGTCGGAACCATCAGCCGATGTACGCTGCTCCGCTGGTTCCGGAACCTCGTCATCGGCAAAGGCCTGACCGGGTCCGTGGATGCGGCCGAGGACGGCGCCACCGACTCCAAATACCGTCTTGCCTACACGGCCCGACGTTTGGCCGAACAGATGGCCGAGTTTGAAGACGGCCTGGACGGCGATCCCGAGGATCTCGTGCCCTTCGTTGTCGGCGGAGTCACGTCGATGCAGGCGATGCTCGACGACCTCCTGGCGCACGCCCGGTACGCCAGTCTGTCCCGACTCGGCACAGGAGGAGTCGGGGCAATCCTGCTCAATACCCATGTCTCGGATTGACGGGCGGCCAGCTTCGCAGCCTCCGGACGTGACACAATAGGCAAGGCATATACACCAGCCCGCCGCACGTGGGGCATCGACGCGGCATTCCCGACGGCGCTACGTCTTGGCGGGGGTCTATTGTGCGTGGCGGTCGATCGGGCCGCGCCCCGCTGGCAATCGCCTGCACCGTTCCTCGACTAACCCCAACGCGTTGGGCGATCGCCCTTTGCGACATCGCCCCCTCGTCCAAAAGCCGACGGATCTCGCACACCGTTGTTGCAGCAATCATCGCGTCCTCTCCTCGTCAGCATCGGGCAGTCCTCACCCGGCGGCTGACGAATTCGTATCACAATGAAGTGCAGTGTTTTGGTCAAAATATCCGCGATGATGAAACCCGCCAATTCGCGAGTACATGGACATTCGGTGCAAATTTCAGTGTATTTCGCCATTTCTGGCGGCAACTTAGCACGAAAAGGACACTAGTGCAACCACTTTTTTGGGCAAACTTAATCACTTTCGTGCGCGGACAGTTGGGTGGGTTGTGGCGAGTTTTGTCTTACTTTTTGAGCAAACCTACTCGACATCGTGGGCCGGGGGACTTACCATGGAGCCGTCCGAGGCACGCGGTCGAACCCCGCAGAGGTCTCGCTCCCCGATACTCCCCACGCTCGATCGATGACCCTCAATCCCTACGACCCGACGATGCTCGACCTTTTCGCCCTCCGGCTCTTGGACCTGGCGACCGTCGCCCGGCAAATGGCCCAGCGGAGCCGCGAACACGGGATCGACGACGTCGCGCTGCACGACAAGAAGGCCCTGGAATGGATCGCAAACCTCGAACGCTGGGCCCGCAAAGCGGCAGCGGACCTCGATGTGCAGATCCTCGAGTCGCGCGCCAGCCAGCGGGCCATATCGCGTGGCCGGTAGCAGGGCCCGGACCCGTGCCGGGCACGACGCCGGCGGTTCTTCTGCGGCCTAAACGCGTTGGCGCGGTGGTGCCAGTTGTTGGTGGCTCGCGAGCCAACTTTCAGCCGGATGGGCCAGAGAGACGATGAGACTCCCGGTCAAGACACCACCACGGGCTGTGGCGAGGCGCAATCTCACCTCTGGAACGGCAACGGGAGCCGCATGACACCCATCGATTGGATTCGCTACATCCTGGCTTTCGCCTTTCTGGCCGTCTGGATTCTGGCGGGCGTGATCGTGGTGCGTCAGCGATGCTAGAGGACGCCCCTACGGCTGCGAACTCGATGTCTTGCGCGAGCGACGGCGTCCCGGAGAGGGGGGGCGCCTGACTTCTTCCACCTGATCGACAAGGGCGACCATCGCCGCTCGCGTCTTCCGGGAAAGGTGCGGCCAAGCCTCGATGATCCGTGTGAGGTCCATTCCCGCGCTGCCGCGCACCACGGCCGGAGCCGCTGCCCGCGCTGTGGAACCGCAAGCCGCGTCGCCGTCGTTTCCGGCCATCAGATCTTCCAGCACCCCGCACCGGCCCGCGATCGATGGGCGATTCTCCAGCGATTGAAGATCGGAATAGAAGTCGGCGTTTGCCGCCGGCATTCCTGCGTGGGGCGTCTGCGGCGGAACGACGACCTTGGGAACGGTCTTGAAGTTCGACACAGGTCCTCGCGTCGTGCCCTCGGCGGGCTCGGTCCGCGGGGCGTGCTCCCGTACGGTCAGTTCGATGTTCCCTGTCCGGCGCGATTGGGCAAACTCGATTCGCGACCCATCCGGGAGGTCCGCTGCGCAAGCGTGCGAATCGATGGATGCCGCGGTTTGCGGCAAAGGAACCGCCTTCACGACTGTGGAGTTCAACCGCACCACGATCTGCTCCCTATCCCCCGGTGTAACGTACACGGTGACGACACTCCTCTTGTCGAGCCTAGCCCAGTCATGCCGCCTCGGACGATGGCGTTTCGCCCCACGTCGGCTTGCGGTGCAGCACTTCCAGCATTTGGGCAAGGCTCAAGGTCCTGCTGTCAAGCTCCAGCGGGACCTCCATGGCCGGATCGCACACCAGATCCACCGTGCCGTCCTCGCAGACGTACTCGTCCAATTCGCGGAGCAATCCATCTTGCACCGCCTGGCGGACGAGGTGTCCCCGGGTGGCCGTCACCTCCGTCGCACGGTCTCCCAGGCTTTCGGCGGCCCGCTTGGCCAGCGCCGGCAGATATTCGCTGGGAATCTCCACCATCTTGGGACAATACACTTTCACCTGCATCGCATCGGCTCCTCACATCGGGACAATGGGCGGCATCTGCGCTTAAACGTTCTATCGGCTGGCCGGCTATACCGTTTGCACCGATTCCCTTGGTGATCGTGCGCTTGTCGTGCAGAACCAACCCAAGATAGCCCCTATTGGAATTGGTTTCACACAACCCAGAATACGGTGTCTCGTCTTGCGCATCTGCGGCGACGATGCCGTCGATCCTCCGAGCGAGCGAATTCCCAGGACCTGCAAAGAACACGCAGCAGAGGCTGCGATCTACGACGTTGCGCGATGCATGGGTCGCAAAATCTGTGCATTCTGGGGAAAGTCTGCGGGCCCTTTGGCCGATATCTATCGTCAGGCCATACTCTGGCCCCACTGAGGTCCATTTCGCCTCTTGCGCAGCTTCTGGTGTCCATGGCTACGCCCACCGTCAGGGACCTTCCGGCCTATTCCCGCAGCCTGTTGCGGATCCCGGTCTCGGTCGTCGTGACCCTCGCCCAGAAACGGCAAATGCTCGGCCGCATTGTGGAGATCGGGCCCGGCTCGATCCTGCAGTTCGACAAGTCGTGCGAGGAGATGCTCGAACTCAACGTGGGCGGGCACACGGTCGCCCAAGGTGAGGCTGTCAAAGTGGGCGACAAGTTTGGCCTTCGGATCACGTCGATGGTTTTGCCGGGCGAGCGGTTCGAGAAGGTCCAACCGCGCAAGAAGGACGCCCCAAAACGGTGACGGTAACAAGAAGGCATTTCTCCGAGACTTGGCCGGACGGTTTTGGGGAGCTTGGGAGTAAGGAACTCGGTCTTGGGTTCCCGGATCCAACCTGGTATTCTCGGCAGCCGTCGCACTCGCAGCCCAAGCCCCAACCCCAAAACGTAAAGCCTTAGACCGATCTTCGCCCTACGAAACGCTTTGCTCCGCGTCGGATCGTTCTGGCTGTCTTTCCTCATTTCTCCACTTTTCCACTCCGTCGTGGCCTCGTCCGTCCATCTTCCCTTCTCTCTGGACGCGGAAATCGATAAACTGGGGCAAATGCTCGGACTTCGAGGACATAACACGCATGATCCTCTTGATCGACAACTACGATTCGTTCACGTACAACTTGGTCCAGCGTCTGGGGGAAATTGACCCTTCATTGGACCTGGAAGTGCACCGCAACGATAAGATCACGCTCGAAGAGATCGAATCACGGCACCCGACGCACATCATTATCTCGCCCGGCCCATGCACGCCGGACGAGGCCGGCATTTCCATGGGCTGCGTCAAGCGTTTCGCTGGAAGAATTCCGCTGTTGGGCGTGTGCCTCGGGCACCAGGCCATGGGGCAGGCGTTCGGGGCCACCATCGTGCGGGCAGACCGGCTCATGCACGGCAAAGTCGACGAGATCCACCACGACGGGCGAGGTCTGTTTGAAGGATTAGACAGCCCCTTCCAAGCCACGCGATACCACAGTCTGGTGATCCGGCCCGATACCCTGAACGACGCCTTTGAAGTGAGCGCGTGGAGCATCTCGCCCGACCAGACTCGGGTCATCATGGGTATTCGACACAAGGAGTACCCGCTCCACGGCGTGCAGTTCCATCCCGAGAGTTTCTTGACCGAGGTCGGGTCCAGGATCTTGGAGCGGTTCCTGCAAACGAGGAGCTAGTGGATTCTCGACGACTTCTCTCCTGGTACGGCTCGACGTTGGGTCACGCCGTTTTGAGCGCGGCAGCATTGTGGGCGGCGCTGCCGCCGCTGGACCTCTGGCCGCTGGCTTGGATTGCGCCGGTCTGGTGGTTGTTGCTGATCCGTCGCGAAG
>CAZFKF010000306.1:0-6281 GCA_964518805.1 uncultured Planctomycetaceae bacterium
CCTCGTCGACATCATGAAGACGCACTGGCCCGAGAACCGCTGCGTCAACATCGTTGACAGCGGTACGCCAATGAAGATGATGAGTGGATTGATCCAGTTGACCAACCATTCCATCTTGTCGCCAACTTCTTTCGGGTACGATCGCAGGATGTACTCGGGCATGGTCAGCCACTGGTGGGCGAATAAGGTGCGAACCGGCAAGAGCATGAAAATGAAGAACACGAACCTGGCGTTGCCGAACGGCCCTTCGGACAGATAGCTCTTGAACCGCTCAGCCAGCCCTGGCCTGGAGCCCGCCGCATCCCAAGGCATGACGTCCGGCCGCAGCCGAGCCGACTCGACCCGCGTCGTCATCACCGCCAGGAACGCCAGCAGCGTCAGTCCGGTGATGCCGCAGCAAAGCCAGTTCACCGCCTGCACGCCGCTGCCGCAGAACGAAGCAAGTCCCTGAAGAAACGCGCTGCCGTGTCCGGCAGAGTCTGGCCGGTCGAGGATATTTTCTACCCCTGGCCGTACCCACGCCGAAAGCGCGCCGATCGCCACGATTCCGAGGTTCATCAGGGCGTAGATCATGGCATAACCGAGGGAACTGGTCTTCTCGTCGGTGAACTGTTTGACCCCCGAGTAGCATGTCGGTTGCAGGATGCCGGACCCAGCGGCGACCAAGAGCAGCCCAGCCAGCACCGCTGCCGCCATCGCCCCTTGCCCGGAGAGACCCGGCGCCAGGCAGTAAACCAGTCGTCCCAGCGTGCTGACCAGCAATGCCGCGGCAATCGCCCGGCGCAGACCGAACGCCTCGGCAAAACTGCCAAGCCCGAGCATGAAGAGCGTCACCAGCATGGTGAAGGCACTCACGGCGATGCCCGCATAGGTATCTGGCCAGCGCAGGTCCGCACTCAAGTAGGTCACCATCAGAGTGAGGATGCCGAAGTAGGCGGTCGACTCGATGACGAACGCCCCGATGACGTACCATAGCCCGGCCGGCGAGGCGGTGAGATCGGTCAAGGGCCTAAGGAATCTCGCGAGCACCGGTATCCTCCGCTAATAGCCGCGGATCTGATCGGGACGCAGCATGGCCTGGGTGAGCAACTGGGTCCATTGCCGCGACTGCGAGGCCGGGCAGACAAGGATCAGGCACGTGGCCCGATCGGCATCGATTTCCAGCGACGGCTTGCTCGAGTCCACGTCCACCCGCTCCAACGTCTGCCAGCGGCCGTCGTGGAATTCGCCCACCAAAGCCAAACGCCCGGCGTCCGCCTCGGGACCTTGCCGGTTCGCACGGGGCAGGTCGATCCGTCCGGCCTCAAAGGGGGCCACGAGGATCGCCCGGGCGCGGCGAAGGTCTTGCCCATCGAGCGACAGGACGGCCTTCAGCCCCTCGCCCTCCATCACCGGCCCCTCGCCCACCGAAACCTGGCCGTCGGCGTTCACCGCCACCAAGGCGCCCTGGGCCGTGACCGCGGCCAGGCTGGGCCAACGGTTCCGCGCGTTCAAGACCACGGGTCCGGCCGCCGTCGCGAGTTGCACCGTGGCCTTCCCCGGCTCGGTCTTCGTGTTGTACAGCACGTGGACCATCCCCCGGGCCGTGGGCTGGGCCATGACGTGCAGCCAAGGCTCATCCGGGGCAGCGGCAAGCCGCGCCGGTCCGTCCGACGATTTCGCGGAGGTCTCGCGCAACATGGCCCCATAGAGCCGGCGCCGGGCGTCAACCGCCGGCGGCTCGTTCGCCATTTCGATCGGATCGGTGAGGAAGAATACCGTACCGCTTCCCAAGGTGTGTCGCGTCAGCACCGGTTCGCCATCGGCGGTCTTGCCGAGCACCTCCGCACCCAGCGGCTTGACGCGGATGCATGGGCGCAGCGGCATTGCGGCAAGGCCGAGACCGGGAAACGCCGCCTGCACCTCCGCTGCGGCACTCCTTGAACCGGGGGAGCCGACGGCCGAGACGAACTCTACGCCGGCCAGTTGCTTGAGCCGGTCCGTGCGCGTCCGCTGCCGGAACGGATCCCGCGTCATGTCGCCGCTGGTCAGGAGCGTTCCGCCGCCCTTGACCCAGGCCACCAGCTTTGCAAACGACTGGTCGCTCATGGCCAAGGGGCACGGCAGAACGATCGTCTTGATCTGCGGAACAAGGCGATCGAGGTGGTCGTCGTCGATCACGTTGAACGGGTAGTGCAGCGCGAGCAGGTCGCCGAACGCCTGGTAGGCGACCCGGGCCCCCAGGCCGTCGTCGTTGCCCAGGCGGAGGTGATTGGCGATGCACACGGCCAGTCTCTCGGGGCGGAACTGGGGGCGGAAGAACCGCCAGAGAACCGACTGACTGCGATGCACGAAGGCCACGTCCTTGGGCACAAGCTGGTTGGGATAGAAGATGCCCCACGGAAAGACCCACGTCGGATCGTCGCGCAGGCACCAGTTCTGCACCTTGCACGCTCCCAGCCCGAGCGCGTAATGGGCCACGGCCATGAACAGTTGCTTCTGCTCCTCCTCCGTGCGCAGGATGTGGTATCCTTCGCCGCCGTTGGCCACGTGCCAGGCGGGGTGGGTCTTCACGCCGTATTCGCCGAGGCTGACGCCCTTGCCTCGCAATCGCAAGTCGTTCCAACGAATCTTCAGCGGCAATCCCTCCAGATCCGCGCCCGGCCGGTCGAAGTACCCGATGTTCGATACATCCTGCCCGTCGATCGAGAGCACGAGATCCATCCCGCCGAACGGAAACTGGTAGTATTCCGAGGTGATGGGATGCTCGCGGTCGTGCTGTCGCACCGCGGCCACATGGGCCTCGTTCCATCGCCGCATAAGCCAAACCAGGAATCGCGAGCGGTCGACGGCCGCGGCGTCGTCCCATCGGCCCGAATCAGGTGGCGGGAAGGCCAGGCTTCCCAACTCGCCCTGCACGGCCGCCGCGCCCCACAGGCTTCGCAGGCGGTCGGTGGTGCCATGCTCGGCCTTGAGCCAACGGTTCCAGAGCGTCTTGACCTCCTCGGGGCGCTGGGCCGCGTTGAGTTGGTAGTCGCCGTTGATGTACCAGAGCAGGCCGGGCGTTGCGCCCAGCCGCGCAGCGTAATCGCGGCACAGCCGGCTTTCTTCTTCCAGGGCATTGTCGCCAATGGCCACGTTGTGCCCGACGAGCATTCCCGGCATGAACACCTGGCCCGATCGCTGCACAAGCTGGGCCACCGCGCCGAACGCCCGCCAATCCTCCTCGCCCATCCGGTGGCCTGGATTCTGGTATTGGAGATTCTCGTAGAGGTTCATGCCCACGTCGCGGGCCGCGGAGACCTCCTGCCACCAGGTCCAGGGGTTCTCGCACGCCGCCTTGTAGATCAGCGAATACGTGTCGCTGCCGAAGAGGAACGTGGGGCGGCCGTTCAGGGTGAAGTAGTTGTCGCGAAAGCGAAGTTGCGGCCCCAATTGCAGCACGGCCGGCTGCTCGAAAACCACGCCCGATTGCATCACGTCGATCGGCGTGCCGTCGGCCGCAACCAGCGTCGCCGCAAGCCGGCCGAGATCCGGGCGACGGGCCAGCTTGTCGAAGGTCGCTTCCGCGCGCAACGTCGCGCCGGGAGCAACCAGCACGTCACGGACCACGGTGGCCAATGGTTTCGCGTCGTCGGGCGCAAACAGCGCGAACCGCACGGCGCCGCGCAGCGCCTCCGTCCCACGGTTGTCGACGACGACCTTGGCGCGGACCGGTTCTTCGCCGCGGTACATGCGATGATCGCTCTCCAAATTGCGGAGAAACGCCTTGCGGAGCATGAAGCGGGCGATTTGCTGGAACCCGCGGGCCGCGGGCCCTTCGACCGAGTCCCACAAATCGACGTTCTCGGCCCCGAAGAACGCCCAGCACGACCCGGCGAACGGTCCATTGTAGTGTACGAGCATCGCCCCGGCCGGGCCGCGTGGGCGGCCGTAGCGGTCGGCGGTTTCCAACAGGGGGATCCACCGGGCGTTGTCGTAACCCACCAGCCCCGAGGCCGCCCAACCGGTGACTTCCCCGGACCGTTCGATCGTCTCCCCGAGCACGTACTGGCCCGGTGCCGTGCGAATCCGGCAGGCACGCTTCAGCGGGAACGAGGGATCGAAGATGCCGATCTGGGTCGGGGCTACGCTCAGCCCATCGGCCGGCGTGCCCGTGGCAGTGTTCATCGGCCGGTACTGGAGGCCCGTCGTCTCGACCAACCGGATGTCGTCGAACCACGCCATGCCGTGGGCCTGGAAGAACCCGAAGAAGATGTGCAGCCGGACCACTTGCGGCGGGGGCGTGAATTCGTACGTGTAGAACTGCCACGGCGTAGTGCCGCGGACCGAGGCGAAGTCGCGGAACTCGACCATCTTGCCCGCCGCGTCGTGCTGATAGACCGCCATGAACGCGATGCCGCTTCCGGTCACGTCGCAGGTCCGCATCCAGCCCGAGATGCGATACGTCTTGCCTGGCTCGGCCGCTAGATCGAGCCAGGCGTGGGCGCCCGGATCGCGAGCGTCCTGCGGCAACTCCACCTTGGCCACGCGCCGGCCCTCCTTGGGGTCCTCCTCGACCAGCGTGCAGCGGTCGCTGGCCCTGCGCCACTGGCCATCCAAGGCGAACCCGCCGGTCGGCAACTCGCGGACCTTCTCGAAGCCGCCGTCCGGGAGCAGGTTCTTCTTGCGCAGGGCCTCTTCCAGGCGGCGTTTTGCGTAGGCCTCTTCGCCGAGCCACTGGCCGTCCACGCGCCGCACAAGCTGTTGAAACGCGTATCCACCCGTGGTGAACAGGTTCCCGCCGTGGCGCAAGAAATCGACGGTGGCCAGCCGGGCCTCGGCGGGAAACGCCTGGCCGCACGGCACGACCAGGAGATCGTAACGCGCCGTGTTGAACGCGAGCGGATCGGCCAGTTCCTCGGCCGAAACAAGCCGCGCACGGTACCCGGCCCCTTCGAGGATCTTCGCGAGAATCGCCGGCGAAGACGCCTTGCCGCAGATCGGCAGATCGGGCTGCGAGAGGATGGCCGCCGATCCGGGGTGCGCAGGATGCGACGGGACTTCTTCGATCTGGTCCAGCCGCATTGCCTTGTCGCCTGAGACGAGCGTCCAGTTGTCGAAGCGGACATCGCCGGTGGCCTGAAACAGGCCGCATCGTACCGACACTTGCGCGGTTCGCGGATCGACGCGGAAGGTGAAGCTGTGCCTCTGCCACGGCTGGGGCCCGCGAGCCTGAACGAAATCGCGGAAGGTCACGATCCGGCCGTCTTCGTCCAATTGGTAGACCGCCGCGAACGCGCAGCCCGACTTGCCCGGCTCGGACGCGACGCTCGCAATCTCGACGTCGACCGCCGCCGTCATGACGCGGTCGCGCCCGGCCGCGAGGATCTCCTGGTTCGCCCCGCCGGGCTTCTCGAAGCGGAGATACTGGCCGGACGGCCCCCCCGCGGCGAATACGCCCTGGTGAATCGTCCAGCCCGACGGATGCTCCAATCCGCCGTTGCGAAGCCAGGACGTCGGCTTGTCGGCTGCTTGGAGCGTTAGGGGGCTTGTCAACAGAACAGCGATCCAAAGTCTTTTCATCGTCGGCACCCGTCCTGACGTCGGAAGGCGATTCGCACCTCGTGCTGTCTCAAGGCGGAGCCTTTATACACCACGGGACTTCGTGCGACAATTGTCTTCGCGCACCGAGAGCGTTCGCGAGCCGACACGATGCCGGGCAGATTTGCGACCTGTCCTGCGACGCGCATGAGGATCGGGGCAGACAGGGGACGGGTCGGAGACCTGCCTACGCATGCCGCACGACCTGGGCCTCGTGGACGTGCTGACGGCGGACGGAACGCACGATCACGGTCACGTCGCCCTGGTTGACGATGTCGCCGCCGCGGACCGAACGGCCCAACTGCGCCGTGACCCAATCGTTCAGCGTCTTGGGCGGGTCCCCATCGCAGGTCAGTTCGATGCCGGTCAGCTCCTTCAGCCGCGTCAGGTGGACCCCGCCGCCGACGACCCAATCGCTTCCCGCCGGAGTGATGTGCCCGGGCAGCCGGTCGTACTCATCCTGGATGTCACCCACCAATTCCTCGATGATGTCCTCCAAGGTAATCATCCCCACGGTCCTGCCCGAACCGTCGCGCACCAGGGCAATGTGCGTATGCTCGCGCATCATCCGTTCCATGCACGTCGCCAGGGGCAGATCGTCCTGAACCAGGGGAATCGGCCGCACCACCGCACGCAGCGACGGATTATGCGCGGCCAGACGCATGCAGGCCACGATGTCCTTGACGTTTGCGTACCCCGTGATGCCCTGCGGGTCGCCC
>CAZFKF010000307.1:0-6274 GCA_964518805.1 uncultured Planctomycetaceae bacterium
CATCAGCTTCCGGTTCCCGGTGCAAAGCGAGCATGGGTTAGACTGCGCCCCGTCGTTCTAATGTTCCTGATCTTGCCACACGACAACAATCGCCCGGTCGGCGGGTGCAGTCCGAAACCGATAGCCGACGACCGATTCCCCAAGCAACAGCTTCTCCGGTGGCTTGCCGTCCCAGTGCTGTAGCAGCCCGGTCATCTTTTGATACGTCCAATAGGCGACCTTCTTCGTCCCTCGACCCGGATCGTCGGGGCCGATCCCATCGTAGACGAACCCCGTGTTGTCGAAGTAGTCGTTGTCATGGACGTTCACGAATCCCTCGATCATGCCCCAAGCCCAGAACACCTTCTCGACCCCTTCACCCGAGGCGACGACATGCCGTTTGACCATCTCGGCTGCCTGCTGTCGCTCCGAATGGAACGGAAGGGGATGCCCCTGATGGTGCCGAGGCGTGCCGCTGTAGGTTCCCATTTCGGTGAACCAGATGGTCGTGTTTTCGAAACCGCAACGCTTCAGGTCGCTGCGGATTCGCTCAAGGGCCTTGGGCAGCTTCCTCGATTCATCCAGGTGGCCGAACCAGTGCAGGTCCAGGATGTCGATGCCCTTTCTCTGCAACTCTTGCAGGATCGGCAACTGTTCCCGTTCGTAGATCCGCTGCCGGTGGTCGTCGAACGGGATCTCCAGTCCGCCGATCAGCACCTTGGCCTTGGCGTCGGCTTCTTTGACAGCTTGGCTGGTGATGCGCACAAGGTCGGGATAGCCTTCTCG
Organism: uncultured Planctomycetaceae bacterium; assembly: GCA_964518805.1. Lineage (GTDB taxonomy): Bacteria > Planctomycetota > Planctomycetia > Pirellulales > Thermoguttaceae > CALFBP01. The sequence goes on from CAZFKF010000307.1 coordinate 766, forward strand.
ACGCCGGGGTGGCTCGTTGTCCACCTGCCAGAACTTGATGGGGGCCGTCAGGCCGGGCATGTCGTTCACGCCGTCGCCGTCGTAGCGTTCGACGACGGCCCGCACCCAGCGCTGGTACTTTGCCACGTCCTTGGGCCGGTACGTCGTTCCCTCGACGTGCTGAGAGACATCGATCTCGGGTCGCTTCACCGCCTCCAGAAGCGGCCGTCCGGGGATCTGGACCATGTTGTCGTGGCAGACACAGAGGTTTCGCATCTGCCGCATTCCGGGCGGCACCGCCCGCACGTCCCGGTCAAACAACTCCCACACGTAGTTGTCGCTTGCGACATCTGGTTGCCCCAGAACCCACATCAGGTAGAGCCCCGGCCGATGCCATTGAACGCCGATGTCCTTGGCGAAGTCAAAACCCAGTCCCGGTGCCAAAGCTGGATGGAAGCCAAACGGAGAGGCATCGGCCGACACCTGCGGCTGAGCAGGAAGCTCGCCCTCGACGATCCACATCGGCTCCGGTGACACAGTGATCTCGACTTTTCCGTCCCTGGCAGAAAGCGTCTGTGTTTGGAACTCGGGGCGACCGGTGATGTCGGCAACTCGCTGACCTTCAGGAAGGGCGTGAACGACGGTGACGTTGGTGGCACTGGTCGGCAGTCGGACGAGTGTACCCAGCCTTGTAGCCTCCTGGGCCAAGGTGCTCGGCAGAATTCCGAACAGAGCAATCGCAAATAGGCACGCAGAGACCTTGCTTGTTGCCCGGTTCATGGTTTGCGAGCCTTTCTGAACAGGACTACCGTCACGTCCAGCGGTGATTCCAACTTCTGTAGTTCGTCGAGCATGATGGCTTTTGCCTGCTCCTCGTTGAACCCGCCCGATCCGGCACCGATCAGTGGGAAAGCGATGGACCGGAAGCCTTGCTCAGTGGCAAGGGCCATCGCATTGCGGACGGATTCTCGTATCGAACGTTCGGAAGCCCGCCAGAGCATGTTGATCCCAGCGACGTGGATGATGGCCTTGAACGGAATTCGCCCGGCCGAGGTCAACACGGCACCACCGAGCGGGATCGGCCCGTGCTTGCGGAGTTCCTTGAAGGGACCGATTCCGCCACGTTTCTTGATCGCCCCGGAGACGCCCTGCGGCAACAGCAGCCACCACGGGATGATGTTTCGGTTCCAGGCGTTGACGATGACATCCACATCCTGGTCGAGGAGATCACCCTCAACGAGGTGGATCTTCTGCGACATGCAGTCGGGACATGGCAGCACGAACACGGGATCTGCGCTGCCTTCCAGCCTGACGGTAGGAGTGTTTTCAAGAAACGCCTCGCATAGAGCCAACGGGACAAGGTACTGTCTTTCGCACTTTGGACACTGGAACAGCGGCATTGCGCCCTCGTCATTGACTGGCGAGACTCAGCATTCTCATTTCTCTCCTTCCAACCTCATCCTCAACGCCGTATACCTACGAGCGGTATCCTGTCGTCGCACCGCCATCCCCAACGCTTTCTTCGTGCCGACCAGCACTACCAGCTTCTTCCCCCTGGTCACGGCCGTGTAAAGCAAGTTCTGCTGCAACATCATGTAGTGCTGAGTGTGCAGCGGGATCACGACGCATGGGAACTCCGACCCCTGGCTCTTGTGGATCGACAGCACGTAGGCCAAGGCAAGCTCGTCTAGGTCGCCAAAGTCGTATTGTACCGGTCGCCCCTCGAAGCTCACCACCATCTCCTGCTCGATGCGGTTGATGCTCTCGACGACACCGAGATCGCCGTTGAACACGTCCTTGTCGTAGTCGTTCTCGGTCTGGATCACCCGGTCGCCGATGCGGAACGTCCAGCCAAACCGCTGTATCTCGGGACCACCGTCGCCCGGATTCAACGCCGCCTGAAGCACCTGGTTGAGGTTCCTGGCCCCCAGTTCGGAGCGGTTCATCGGCGTGAGCACCTGAATGTCGGTCTTCGGATCAAGACTGAACCGGGCCGGTATTCGCTCCTTCACCAGCCGCACGATGAGCTTCTGGATATCCTCGGGTTCCTGGGACTCGATGAAGTAGAAGTCGCCCAGTCCCTCGGGCGTCTTGAGGTCAGGCAGCCGACCTTCGTTGATGGCGTAAGCGGCCGTGACGATCTCGCTCTCGGCTGCCTGCCGGAAGATTTCGGTGAGTCGGACGACGGTCACCGCCTGCGAAGCGATGAGATCGGCCAGGACAGAACCAGGGCCAACAGACGGAAGCTGATCCACGTCTCCCACCAGGATGACGCAGGCATTCGATGGGACGGCCCGAAAGAACTGGTGGCCAAGGACGACATCCACCATCGAGGTTTCGTCCAAAACGAACAACTCGCCTTCGAGCGGGTTCTGCTGGTTCTTCTTGAACTCACCGGTGGCCGGGTCGAACTCCAGGAGACGGTGGATCGTTTTGGCGGTGCGTCCCGTCGTCTCGCTCAACCGCTTTGCCGCCCGGCCGGTCGGGGCGGCGAGCACGCACTTGAGCTTCTTGGCGGCGAAGATTTCGAGGATGCTGCGAACCAAGGTCGTTTTGCCGACTCCTGGCCCACCTGTGATCACCAGCAGCTTGTGCTGGCACGCCTGCCGGATGGCCTCCCCCTGGCCGAGAGCCAAGTTGATCCCCAACTTACTCTCGACCCAGGCGATGGCCTTCTCCACGTCGATCCGGGGCAACGGGTGCGGCGTAGCCGAGGCGATACGGTGAATGGACTCAGCAAGGCCCACTTCGGCCCGGTGGAGGGTGGCGAGGTATAGCCACCGCTCGCCATCGACTACTTCTCTCACTACGGAACCATCGCTGACGGCAGCTTCCACGGCATCTCGAACGATCAACTCCTCGATCTGGACGAGCTTTGTGGTGTGCTCGACGGCACCGACTTCGGGGTGGCCGACATGCCCTTGGCTGGCTAGTTCCTGGAGCGTGTAGCGGACGGCGGCTCGTGCCCGGAAGGTACTGTTTCGGTCGATCCCCAGCTTCGCCGCCAGTTCGTCGGCCGTCTTGAAGCCAATCCCCCGGATGTCGTCGGCAAGCTGGTAGGGATTCTCCTTGATCTTGGCGATGGCCTCCTGGCCGTAGGTCCGGTAGATTCTGACTGCCCGGCCGGAACTGATGCCATGCTCGGCGAGGAAGAGCATGATCTTGCGAACTTCCTTCTGCTCCTGCCAGCTTTGGCGAATCCGTTTGAGTCGCTCGGGGCCGATCCCCTTGATGTGGAGGAGGAAGTCAGGGGTCTTCTCAAAGATGTCGAGCGTGCGTTCCTTGTAGAGGCCGACGATCTTGGCCCCGAGCTTCGGTCCTATGCTGCGGATCGCCCCGGAGGCGAGATACTTCTCAATCCCCTCGGCTGAGGCGGGGTGCGTGGTCTTGAGTTCGTCGGCCTTGAACTGCTGGCCGTGTTCCCGATCCACGACCCATCTGCCGCTCGCCTCCAGATGCTCGCCCGCTGTGACCGAGGTAGTGTTGCCGACGACCGTCACGAGATCCTGGCGACCCTTGACCTTCACCTTGAGGACAGCGAAGCCGTTCTCGGGGTTGTGGTAGGTGACACGTTCGATCAATCCGCTGAGGGCCTCGGGCATCGATAACGCCATTTCAACCGCCAGCACGCTTGACTCGGTAACTCATTCCTTCAAGCTCCGCAACGATTCGATCCCGATGATCACCTTGGATCTCGATCCGCCCCTCCTTGGCCGTTCCACCCGTGCCAAGCCGGTTCTTCAGCTTGGTGGCAAGCTCCGTAAGGCCGTTCTCGTCCAGCGGAAGATCGGAGATGATTGTCACGCCCTTGCCACCTCGGCCTTTCGTCTCTCGGCCCACTCGTACCACGGTCGATTTGTTCGGTGCCGGTGGCTCGTTCGTGCAGGTGCAAGTCTTCTTCAGTTGCTTGCACTTGGGGCAGAGGAGCTTTCTCCAGTCGTCTTTTCCCATCGTCGAATCACTTTCTCTTACTAGCGCACTCGGCCGCTGGCAGGCAGTGTTGCACAAGCTAAGTTCGCTCAATGGTCGCCAGCCACGCTTTCGGGCCACCAGGGCTATGCTGCGGGCCGTCAGGTCGTGTGACTGCCTCGAAGCGGGTCGCCTCAATGTTCTTCACTTGCCAATTTCCTTGGAAAGCTCCACGAAGGTCGTCCTGGGAAATCCGTCTTGGCCCATACTCCCCTGGCTCTTCGTTCGAGAAACAGAGAATGTGAAGCAGGCCGCTCGACGGAAGCACGTGCGCCAAAGATGCAACAAACGCCGGACGTTCTTCGTCGGAGAAAGTATGGAACAGTCCGCAGTCGATCACCGTGTCGAACTGCTGACCGAGTTTCGCCAGTTCCAGGGCATTTGCGAAGAGGAAATGGGCATCGATCTTCCGATCAGCGGCCTTGGCCTTGGCTTGCTCAATGGCCGATGGCACGAAGTCGATTCCCCAGGTGTCGTACCCTTTGGCTGCGAGATAAAGGACGTTTTCGCCGGTGCCGCAACCTACATCCAGAACTCTTCCACGAATCCGCCCCGATTCGGCTAAGACGACGATGGCAGGTTGTGGTCGTCCCGTGTCCCACGCCGGTCGGCTCTCGTACATCTGCTCAAACTGCTGACGGTCCATTGCAGGATTTTCCTATCGTGGCTCGGTTCATTCCATCTCCCGCCAATTTGGCAGGCCCTTCCGCATCTCTCTGGTAGCGGCCTGGGCGTCAAACGCCTCGGGATCGAACGGCCCGCCCCATTGCAAGTACGAGTCATGCTCCTCGTGCTTGGGATCGGCAATCGCCTCCAGGAACTCTTGGTAGCCGTGAATGCCGCCGACATCCTCGGGCGGGCAAGCCCTTTCGCCTTCGAGGCACAGCGGGTAGCGGGTGCCTTTCTCAGCCTGGAGGCACCCCTCGAACAGAACCTCATGCTCCCAGCCATCGCCGAAATCGTACTCGTACTCGAACCGGAACCGATTTCCGTCAGCCGGAACGATCTTGCTGATCTTGATTCGCAACGAGTTGACCGGAGGTGTTTCGTCCTGCCAGCCCTCGTAGAGCAGTTCAGGATCGCCGTAGATGACACCGCCGATCTTGAACTGGTGCAGGTGGGAATTGGTCCACCCCATCGCCGTCTGGATGTGCTCGTGGAGCTTGTCGAGCGTGCAGTCCTTGGTTTGGATGCGCCGCCAGATCGGCGGCTTGATGCCCTTGAGCGTGATCTTGAACTGGTAGACCGTGGAAGAGGTGGTCTTCGTCTTTGGTTTCGTGGCCTTTGTCTCCTTCGGGGTGCTCGGGCCGACGACTCCTTCCTGAAGCCGATCCATCAGGTGCTTGGCGACGAGTAGAACCGCCAACTGCTTCTGCGCATTACCGTCCAGCAGGTCTTCAGCCAACGCCATCGTCATGCTGGCAACTTCGGCGACCGTGAACGCTGTCCCCTCCTTTGCCAGCTTGTCCTTGATCTTTTTGGGGACGCCGGGGACGAGCCGAAGTATCTCTCGCTGTGCGGGGGCGAGCCAGAAATGCTCCAGCGGCTTGTCCTTGAGTCC
>CAZFKF010000308.1:0-6240 GCA_964518805.1 uncultured Planctomycetaceae bacterium
GGCGCTGAACAGACCAGGATCGAAGACGCCGCTGGCCAGCCCCATTTGCGCGAAGATCAGTCCGACTTCCCCGCGGGGGATCATGCCCACGCCGATCACCTTCTTGTTGCCCGCAAACCAGAACGGGGCATAGCCTGCCACGTACTTGCCCACCACGGCTGCAACGATCAACAGCCCGCCCACCATGAGCGTAGCGCGGTTCGCGGGGTCCCATGGGGTGAGCACTTTCACGTCCACCGCGGCGCCGACGGTCACGAAGAACAACGGGACGAAGAAGTGGCCGAGATGCGCGACTCCCTTCTCGACTTCGCGGGCGGTCGGCGTATCGCGCAGCAAAAGGCCTGCGGCAAACGCACCGATGATCAAGGCCGAGCCCGCCACCGACGCCAGCCACGCCAGTCCGAACGCCAACATGACGGCCAGCATCGTGGCTGTGCCGGGCAAGTCCAATCGGCTGACCCAGCGGACCACCGGTGGCACGACGATCCGCCCAACCAGCACGGTGCCGAACAGGAACCCGAAGGCGATGCCCGTGGTCGCGGCCACACCCCAGGGCGTGACTTCCTTCCCTTCCGTGAGACCGGCGACCACGGCCAGGATGACCAGACCGATGACGTCGTCGATCACAGCAGCCCCAAGGACGATTTGGCTCTCTGGCTCCTGCAATCGATGCAGGTCGGACAATACCCGAGCGGTAATCCCAACGCTGGTGGCCGTCAGCGCCGCACCGGCGACAATGGCCACGAGATTGCCCAAGCCCAGGAAGCGGCAGACGAGGTAGCCGAGGGCGAAGGGCAAGGCCACCCCGACGATGGCGACCAAGGCCGATTCGCCGCCAACGTGCACGAGTTTCCGCAGATCGGTCTCCAAGCCGATCTCGAAGAGCAGGATCACTACCCCGATTTCTGCCAGTAGATGCAGGACGTCGTTGCGGGGATTCACGAGCCCCAGGACCGACATGCCTAGGACCACGCCGGCCACGAGTTCGCCGAGCACGGCGGGCTGGCCGATCCGCTGCGCCAGATAGCCGAACAGCTTGGCCGCGGCCAGCATCACCACCAGCAGCCCCAGGGTCTGCGGTACGTCCACATGATCCATGCGCGCGGCCCTCTCTGCCTGGCTTATTGCGCCGCTTCGTGGTGCTGGCGGAGTTCTTCGTTGGCCCGCATCGAGCAGAACTTCGGGCCGCACATGCTGCAATAGCGCACGTCATCGCTGGAGCGCTGGGGCTGCGATTCCTCGCGCATGCGGCGAGCGGTTTCGGGATCCAAGGAGAGGCGGAACTGCTCGTCCCAGTCGAAGGCGAAGCGGGCCCGCGCGAGGGCGTCGTCGCGATCGCGAGCCCCGGGGCGATGCCGGGCCAGATCCGCGGCATGGGCCGCGATCTTGAAAGCGATCACCCCGGCGCGCACGTCCTCCAGGTTCGGCAGCCCCAGGTGCTCCTTGGGCGTCACGTAGCAGAGCATCGACGCCCCGTACCACGCCGCCATGGCCGAGCCGATCGCGCTGGTGATATGGTCATACCCGGGGGCGATATCGGTGACCAGCGGGCCGAGGAGATAGAACGGCGCCTCGTGGCACCACTCCATCTGCCGGCGGACGTTCATTTCGATCTGGTCCATGGGCACGTGCCCCGGCCCCTCGATCATCACTTGGCAGCCTTGCTCCCACGCCCGAAGCGTCAGGCCGCCCATCACCTTAAGCTCAGCGAACTGGGCCTCATCGCTGGCGTCGGCGATCGAACCGGGGCGCAGGCCATCGCCCAGGCTCCAGGTGACGTCGTACTGGCGCATGATGTCGCACAGATCGTCGTAGCGCGTGTAAAACGGATTCTCCTGGCCGTGAGCCACCATCCACTTGGCCACCAACGAGCCGCCACGGCTGACGATCCCCGTGACCCGCTTCTCTGCCAGCGGCAAGTGCTCGCGCAGCAGGGCGCAGTGGATGGTCATGTAGTCGACGCCCTGGCGCGCCTGCCGTTCGACCACATCCAGAAAATCCGACGGCCGCATGTCGACGATATCGTCAAGCTGCTCGGCGACTTGGTAGATCGGTACGGTGCCGACCGGCACGTCGACCGAATCGATGATCCGCTGGCGGATGGCCTCGATCTCCTGGCCGGTCGAGAGGTCCATCACCGTATCGGCCCCGTATTGGACCGCGGCCCGGACTTTCTTGAGCTCGCAATCGCTGTCGCTGGTGACCGGCGAGTTGCCCAGATTGGCATTGATCTTGGTGCGGACGGCGATGCCGATTCCCGCCGGGCGCAGTCCCTTCTGAAGGTGGATCTTGTTTGCGGGGATGACCATCCGGCCGCGCGCGACCTCGCTCCGCACGAGTTCCGGATCGAGCTGTTCGCAACGGGCAACAGCCTCCATCTCGGCGGTGATCACGTTGGCTCGGGCCTGCTCTAGCTGGGTCATTGGCGAAGGGTGAGAATCAGGTAGATGAATGCAAATCAAAGAAACGAAACGACTTATTGAGCCTCGATGCGATCGAGCAACGCCGAAAAGCCCAAGGCGTGCAGCCGCTGGGCTAGGGGCAAGCAGCACTCTCCGCCATCCAAACGGTGGCCCATCGCGGTGGCGGCGCAGAGCATGGCGACCGCCACCATCCTACGTCCCCTCGTACGATTGTCAACCGCCATGCCACACGCAAACGGGGAACGCGTATTCCTCGCTGTGGTTACTTGGATGCAGCCGGCCGTTGATGCCGGCGTTCAGTAGGTGACAGCCGCCCGGTCCGGCACCCAGCCGTCCTGGTCGCCGGACAGATGGATCAGGAGCCAGTCGTTGCGGCGTTCGACGAGGGTGAACTCCGTCCCTTCCGCCAGCGGTGCGGTGAGGGCCGGCTCGTAGCTTTCGGCATCGCCCTTGCGCATCACCGTCTGCTTCTGCACGATGACGCCGCGGACCCTGGCTTCGTAGCGATACCAGTCGTACGCCGCCGAGAAGATCAGCAGGAGCGAGACCGCTGCGCCGGCCAGCGCCAGGCGCGCCAGCAGCCGCCGCTTGACGAACAGCGCGGCCACGGCCAAGAGGAACGTGAGCCCGACGCCGGCCGCGGCCAGGAAGAACTTGTTCGGGTAGCTGACCCAGTCTTGCCAGAAAAGCAGGTACTCGACGAGCGGCCGGCGGCGCACCGCCGGCTGGTTTCCCAAGGCGTAGGCGAGGTTCGCTTCCAGAAACGGGTCGCGGCCCAGGTAGCGCTCGGCCTGGCGGTAGGCCGCAATCGCCCGGCCTCGCTGTCCCGCCTGCATGAAGGCGTTGCCTTGGTTGTAGAGCACCGCGCCGCAGACCGGGCCGCGGTCGAGGATTGCCTGGTACATGGCGGCGGCCTTCAAGAAGTCGTCGGGCGTCTTGGCCGCGGCGAATGTCTTTTCCGCATCCTGGAAGATCCGGGCCGAATCGTAGTCCAGCCCGCGGCTGCATCCAGAGAAGAACGCGACGGCGAGGAGCACGCATAGGATGGGTCTTCGATGCGTCCAAGACGCGCCGGAGACCCATCCCACAGAGTTGTTTCGCCGTATCGGGGACCGTTTCTGCGCCATCACCGTAACCGTTTCTGAGTGCGGAGGGCCTCGATGAGCGACTCCAAAACGTCTTGGGCCTCTTCGCCCAGGCTGGCGGAGCCGGAGACGCCGCCGTAGCGGGCCGCATCGCAGGAATCCATCAAGGTTCGTACCCGGGCCGTCAGCGCAAGCGGAACGTCCCAGGCTTGCAGATGCCGCAGGACGTCCTTGGGAGTCAGGCCCGCGTCGTGCAGGTCGGCCACGTCGGCGATCAAGCCCGTGAAAGCATCTTGGGTCAGGTCGGCTGCCTCGCGCACGTGCCGGGCCTGCCACTCGGCCGCGGCTGCCTGGAGCCGCGGCCGGGCCCGTGCGGCGGCCGTGCGGCGACGCATACTCGCCTTGTCCTGCGTGCGCCGCCGCACAGCCACGGTGGCCAACGCCAGCAGAGCATAGACCGCCACGCAACCGCCCAGCCCAGCCAACCAGCGTCCGGGTCGTATGCTTTGGTCGCGGACCGCGGCCACGTCGCTGATGTTGGCAAAGATGCCTTCGCGTCGGGCCTCCAGTTCCTTGCCCATCGCCCCAGCCGCATGCGGCGCTGCCACGATCTGGTCGCCTGACAGTCGCTCGGCCTTGGTCACCTTGATGGCGATCGGCGGGCTCCTGAGCGTGACGTACTGCTGCCGATCGACGTCGAAATAGGAGACCGGCACGGCCGGAAACGGTTCCTCGCCTTCTTCCAGCGGACGCAGCGCGTAGACGAACCGGGCCGCGCCAGCCTCGGTCTTCTGCGTGGCGTCGTAGACCTTGAACCGATCGCCGACGGCGGGGACCTTGCCCAAGTCCGGGGCCTTCGCGACGGCCAGCGAGCCGGAACCGCGGAGCGTGAGCGTGAAGGTCATCGGGTCGCCCACTTTCGATTGCCGCGGCGCCAATTCGGCGTCAAGCTCGAAGTGGCCGATCGCCCCGATGTAGCTTTCCGGCCGGCCCTCAAGCGGCACGTCCTTGACCAGAATCGCCAGCGGCTTCGAGGCGGCGTAGACTTCCTTGCCGCTGAGCCGCCCGGCCCCGGAAACTCCGGCGGCGAACATGCCTTGAAGCGTGACGGGGGCCAACGTAATCGCGCCGACTTGCGAAGCGGTAAACGTCCGCGGGAAGTCGTAGCGAAGGTACTTGGCTTCCTTTCCCTGCGCGTCGCGGCGCACGGCCGATTGCGGCTTGGGCCGGAAGGCCAGCGCGTTCGAGTCGCCGAACAGCGAGAACATGCTCTCCTGGGCCAGGTCGTTGATGCCGAAACCGTTTCCCTCGCGATCGACAAACCGCTTCACCCACTTCTGCCAGTCTTCCTGGGGCGACAGGCCCTGAGGCAACTCCTGGTCTATCAGCCACGGGATGTGCAGCATGGGCGGACGGTTCTGCACCGAGAGCGGATCGCGATCGGAAGCCGGCGGCGGCAGCTTCTTGACGAACACCGACACGGTCACCGAGACCGGCTGCGTGGGATAGACCGTCTGCCGATCGGCGGCGACTTCGACGACCGCGAGATCCTGCGAGCCGGCCGGAAGGACCACAAGTTTCAGCGTGGCGCCGGAGATCGTCCGGCCGTCGACCTTGAGTACCGGAGCCGGAATCTGGATCTCGCCGGACCGCTTCGGCGTCACGCGGTACAAGAAATCCCGGCCGCGATGGATCTCCCGTTTCATGACCCCGTTGATGATCGTGATCTGCTGCGAGTCGAGCGACTGCTGCCTGATGAACGCGACATCGAATTCGGCCGTTCCGCGCATGTCGGGCGTCGCGGGGTTCTCGACGTTCTCGACCCTGACTTGGTAGACGGCCGATTGCCCCTCGTAGATCTCGCGCTGGCCGAGCGACACGGTCATTCGCGGCTCCTCCGCAGCGACGACGCTCGTGCCGGCAGCCAACGCCATGACCAGCGATGCAATGCCCCGTAGGATGGGCCTCCGACCCGTCCCCAAGAACCGCCACAAACGCCGCAACGGGGTCGGAAGCCTTTGACCGTGTCGGCCAAGTCCGGTCATATGCGGCGCGCAACGCGACGGCCGACACGGAAAACGACTCCCGATCCCTTGGCGTTCCATTAACACCACGTCGCTCACGATCACCAATCCTTGTCCACTCTACCGGGCGAAGCCTGGTAGCGCTGCAATTGCTTCTCCATCTCCTGCCGCTTCTGTTGCCGCTCCTGCACCTGGCGGATAGCCGCCTCGGTCTGCTGCTGCGAGGCCTGCTCTTGTTTCTGCTTGGCGTCCGTCTGTTTCTGGTCCTGCTTCGGCGGTTGTTTCTGGTCTTGTTGGTCCTGGTCCTGGTTCTTCGGATCCTCTTGGTTCTGTTGGGGCTGGTTCTGCTTGGGAAGCGGCTCGGCGATCTCCTTGAGCAGTCTGAGGGCCTCCTGCTGTCTGGGCAAGGCCTCGGCCAACTTGCGGTCACGGAGCAATCCGGCGGCCTCGGCCGAGAGCTTCTCGACTTTCGGGCCCAACTCCACGGCCTTCTCCATCGACCGCTTGAGCCCTTCGCGCTCTTTCTTGAGGTCCTCAGGGCTTGCGGCTGGTTTGCCGCTGCCGGACTTCGAGGACGACGCGCTCGAAGCCGCTGCGTCAACCGGCATGGCCTGCAATTGCCTGAGCCCTTCCTTGGCCAGCGGCGGCAGGACTTCGCTATAGTGCGTGACAAAACCCTGGTTCCAAGCGGCCTCGGCAGTGTCAAGG
>CAZFKF010000309.1:0-6239 GCA_964518805.1 uncultured Planctomycetaceae bacterium
GAGGGCCGCCCCGATTGGTTGCTCACAATCTTGGTGCTCCACTTCTTGGTCGTGGGCGGAGGCATTATCGTATATTTCTTGCGTTACGCCCTGGTGGTCACGGCCGTGGGGCCGACCTTAGTGGAGATTTCCGAGCAGCCGCTTCATCCCGGCAAGCGGTACGAGTTGTTTATCTCCCAGACGGGACGGCTGACCATGAAATCGCTGGAAGTTGTGTTGGCGTGCGAGGAGCAGGCCACGTTCCACCAGGGAACGAATACGCGCCGTGAGAGCCTCCGCGTGTTCGAGCAGCCGGTCTTTCGCCGCGACCAGTTCGACGTGCGGCACGGCGTGCCGTTTGAGGCCCGTTGCCCTTTGGACGTCCCGGTCGGTGCGATGCATTCCTTCAAGTCGGACCACAACGAAGTCTCTTGGAAGGTGATCGTCCACGGCGACGTCGTCGGATGGCCAGGATTCAGCCGGTCGTTTCCGGTGATCGTGCACCCTGCCTCCTCTCGGATCAATGGAAAATCCCCTCGATGAACGGTCCCTTGGTGCGAATTCGGTTCGACGGCAACGGGCGGATTTATCACCCTGGCGAGACGCTCTCGGGCGAATATCGGATTGAATCCGTGTCCGCCGACGAGATCCGCGCGATCGAGGTCTCGGTGCTCTGGTACACCGAGGGCAAGGGGGACGAGGATCTGGCGGTGCACGATTTTTGGCGCAGTTCGGCCGAAGAAGGCGTAGATCTGTGTCGGCCTGGGCGGTTTCACGCCGTGTTGCCCAAGAGTCCGCTGAGCTACCGCGGGGTGCTGGTGAAGATTCGCTGGTGTGTGCGCGTGCGAGTCTTTTTGACCAAGGGGCGGGAGGTGATGGGCGAACTGGCGTTTCGTTTGGGAGAGGTGCCCGCGGGGAGATCGCCGGTTACGGCGGACCGGCCGGTCGGCAATGGTCATCGCGAGCTCGCCGTGGAGAAGGCGACGCTGGCGTGATGGCACTGGGCGGCTCCTTCCACGCAGAGAACCCGTTTTCGACGCGTCACGTCCGGCCCGGCGCCCTCCCGTTTCTCTTCCCCCCCGGCCAAGATGCCGAAGGGCTTGTCGAGACCTTGCGAGCCCGAGGCTGGCAAGGCGCCATTGTGGGGCCGCACGGCAGTGGCAAGTCGGCGCTGGTGGCCGCGCTGGTCCGGGCCCTGGAGCAGGCTGGCCGCAAGGCGATCCTTATCGAACTGCACGACGGCCAGCGGCGTCTGCCCATCGATCTCCGCCGGGTTGACGCCCGGGCCTCTGCCGTGGTGATTGTGGACGGCTACGAGCAACTCTCGCACTGGAACCGTTGGCGGCTTCGGCGGCAGTGTCGCCGTCGAGACTTCGGCCTCTTGGTCACCTCCCATCAGCCCACGTCGCTGCCGCTATTGTTTCGCACTTCGACCAACGCGGCCCTGGCCCAAGAAATCGTGCGCCTCCTTCTCGGTGGTCAAACCGATTTCGTCGAAGCCGACGACCTGGCCGAGCGGCTGGAGTGCCACGGCGGCAATCTGCGCGAACTGCTGTTCGAGTTGTACGACGTCTACGAGCAACGCGGCGCGTGAACGCGTTCGACGTCGACTGTGGCGTGTTCCGTCCGTTGCGATGGCTGAATACACCGCGGGTCTACCCCGGCGCCGCGACCTCGGCGGGTTGAGCCCTGCGAGGAGCGTAGCGCCCCACGCATTGAAGGAGCGTCTTGGCCTCGATCGGCTTGGCCAGGTGGTCGCTGCACCCGGCAGCAAGGCATCGCTGGCGATCTTCCTCGCCGGCATGAGCCGTCAGCGCAATGATCGGGCCCCGGAATCCTGCCGCGCGGAGCCGGCGGGTCGCCTCGGCGCCGTCCATCACCGGCATTTGGATATCCATCAGAATGACATCGAACCCGGGTTCTGCGCACGGTCCTGCGCGCGTCGGCGCATCGGCAGCGCTGTTCGGATCGCAAGCCGACAAGGTCGGAAGCACGATCTGAAGTGCGGCGCGACCGTCGTCGGCGATCGTGACGTCGGCGCCAGCCCTTCGGAGCAGATACGCGATGAGGCGCTGGTTGTCCAAGCCGTCCTCCACGAGAAGCACGCGGCACGGAAGCCGATCTTGATTTGACGATTGGAGGTCCTCGTTCGCGCGGGCCGCCGGCGGCGTTCTCGTCGCCATCCAGTCGGCAGCGCGCATGGCAATCGACAGTCGGAACGTGCTCCCCTGCCCTGGCGCGCTTTCCGCGGTGATGTCGCCGCCAAGCATCGCAGCAAGTCGTTTGCTGATCGATAGACCGAGGCCGGTGCCGCCGAACCTGCGAGTCATCGTAGCATCGGCCTGGGTGAATGGACGGAAGAGCTTGGACAGTTGTTCCGCGGTGATGCCGATTCCGGTGTCGATCACCTCGATTTCGAGTTGCGGGTCTTCGTCGCCCGTGCTTCGCGAGCTCATCGCGACGCGCACGCCGCCCGCTTCCGTGAACTTGATGGCGTTGCCCACAAGGTTGATCAGGATTTGGCGCAGCCGTCCGGGATCGGTGACGATCACCTCGGGAATTGGGCTGTGCCGCTCGACTTCAAGATAGAGTCCCTTGCTTTGGGCGCGGACTTCCATCAGCGACACCACATCCCGGACCACGGCCCAGGGCGAACAGGGGATCGGTTCGCACTTCATTTTGCCCGCCTCGATCTTGGAGAGATCGAGGATCTCATCCAGCAGGGCGAGGAGTTGCCGGGCGTTCCGTTGAATGACGAGCGTAGCCTCCACGTCCTGGGGTTCCGCCAGGCGATCGACGAGAAGCTCGGTGAATCCGAGGATGGCGGTCATAGGCGTGCGAATCTCGTGGCTCATGTTCGCCAGGAACTCGGACTTAGCGTGGCTGGCCGCCTCGGCGCATTCCTTGGCGTGGGCCAATAGGGCTTCAGCCTGCTGCCGGGCCTTTCTCGGTTCGGTGACGTCGCGCACCACGCCGCGGAATCCTTGCAGTTGGCCGCGGCGATCCTTCAGGGGCTGAGCGTCACAGTCGACGTAGCGCAGGCTTCCGTCCCGGTGACGCCAGGCCATTTCGACGCCCCGCACCGAGATCGGGTCGGGCAGTCCCTCGAGAAACATCCTGCCGATGCGTTCCCGGTCGCTCTCGTCGATCCCTACCAGAAAGTTCTTGCCCAACAGTTCCTCGGCCCCGAACCCCGAGAATTCCTTGACGCGTCCTTCAAGGTACGTGAAGTTGCCCGCAAGATCGACCTCCCAGATCAGTTCGCTGGTCAGCGACAGCAGGGAACGCAGGCGTTGTTCCGTCCGTTCCAGATCGGCGATCCGGCGCCGGGCGGTCAGGGTCAGGACGGTGATCGGGCCGCCCACCAATACGATTACCGCGAGCACCATCTCGTCGTGGCGAAGCGGCGCGAGCGCGAGAATCGATAGCACGACGCAGGTTACCGTGACGGCGAAGGCCGTGGTGAGACCGGGGCTCTCGCGCACGATCCACATGGTTGCCAGGGTCGATTTGTTCAACGAGGGTTCTCTCATGCTGCAACTTTAGGACACATTGTGGCGGCTCGCCGTCACCGGCGAGCCGCCTTTCCGGTTGTAGCGAAGACTCTCGGAATGCGAGCAACTCGCGAAGCCTCGGCGGTCCAGAAGAGGGGGGTTGCGCGGCGGTGCGCCGGGGGTTACAATGACTTTTCGTGCCTCCGAGCGACACGCTTCGACTGAAGGGACTGAACATGACCATCACGATCAACCGTCGAAAACTCC
Organism: uncultured Planctomycetaceae bacterium; assembly: GCA_964518805.1. Lineage (GTDB taxonomy): Bacteria > Planctomycetota > Planctomycetia > Pirellulales > Thermoguttaceae > CALFBP01. The sequence goes on from CAZFKF010000309.1 coordinate 3,741, forward strand.
TTCTTGCCACGGGTAGCGCGGCTGCCGCCGCCCGCCTCTTTCCCGCACCCGCGATTTTAGCCAACGCATCGCCGAACTCTGTGGTCAACGCCGCGGTCATCGGCTGCACGAACCAGGCCAAGGCCAGCACCACGGAGATCGCCAAGTCGGGCGACCGGATCGTGGCCTTCGCCGACGTCGACGACCGGCAATACGCCAAGGCCCAGAAGGACCTCGCCGACTATCCGGAAATCAAGTTCGATGCGATCCAGAAGTTCTGCGATTACCGCAAGATGCTTGACAGTCTCCACAAGCAGATCGATGTGGTCTTCGTTTGCGCTCCGGATCATCACCACGCCACGGCGTCGATGATCGCGATGAAACTTGGAAAGGGCGTCTACTGCGAGAAGCCTCTGGCCCATTCGATCCATGAATGCCGCGTCATGGCCGAGGCGGCGAAGAAATACAACGTGACGACGCAACTGGGCAATCAGGGACACAGCCGCGAGGGCATCCGCCGTTTGTGCGAGTACATTTGGGCCGGGGCGATCGGCAACGTGACCGAGGTGCATGCCTGGGCGCCGACGGGTCGCGGCGGCACGGGCGGCCGCCTGCCCACCAAGCCGGTCCCCAAGGGGCTTCATTGGGACGAGTGGATCGGACCCGCTCAGTACCGCGACTACCACGACGAGTTGCATCCCGCCCTGTGGCGCAGTTGGTGGGAGTTTGGCGACGGATCACTGGGCGATTGGGGCTGCCACAATCTCGACGGTCCGTTCTGGTCCCTTAAGCTGGGCCAACCGATCGGCGCCGAGGCCCTCGAGCAGGTCGGCGGCAGCGAGGAGCGGTTCCCGCTGGTGAACGTCATACGCTGGGATTTCCCGGCGCGCGAAGACGGGAAATTGCCGCCGGTCAAAGTCTTCTGGTACGACGGCTACCGCGCGGCCAAAACGTCCAATCCTAAGAAGGAGCTTGGCGACGAGATGGAGAAGTCGCAAAACCGGCCGCCGATCGCCGCCGAACTGGAGAAGAAGTACAAGCGCCAGTTCGGCGACGGCGGCACCGTGTTCGTAGGCGACAAGGGGATCCTGGTGGCCTCGAACTACTGCGACAGCCCGCGAATCGTCCCCGAGGAACAGCACCGCCAGACGCCCGTGCCTGCCAAGATCATCCCCCGTACCAAAGGCTCGCACCAGGCCGACTTCCTCCGTTCGTTCAAGGAGGGCAAAAAAGCCACCTCCGATTTCAGCTACGGCGCCCAACTCACGGAGATGATCTTCGTCGGCTGCCTCGCCGAACGCGCCGGCGTTGGCAAGAAGGTCGAATGGGACTCGGCCGCCATGACCTGCACCAACATCCCCGAAGTCAACCGCCACGTGAAGCGCGACTATCGCAAGGGCTGGGAGCTGTGAGGGGATGGGGGCAGGGGCCGCGAATTGGTCCCTGTTGCGGAAAGCTACCTCGAGTCTGCGCTCCCGCAATCGAGACGAATCCAGGGGCTCGGGGGGCGGACGCCGTGCCTGCGTGACATGCCTGCCGGTGCGTTGTGTGGCATGCCGTCACGCGGCGCGGCCGCCGGTCGGCATGAAAGCGCGAGGCGGAAGGCGCCGCGTCGAGCCTGCCAGCCCCCGTTTGCGCCCATCACCAGATCTCGTTCAGGTCCAGGACGAACCCAGGCAGCACAGGCTCGCCGCTGATGCTGGACGGTTCGACGATTTGCTCAACGGGCCGCCCGGGGCGGCAGATCGAAACTCGTTTCAATTCGGGATTGATCAGCCAGCCAAGTGCGGTCCCGTTCTCGGCGTATTCCTGCATCTTCTCCTGCACGATTTCCAGCCGGTCCGTGGCCGATCGCAACTCGACGGCAAAATCCGGAGCCAGGGGAATGAACTTCCTCTTCTCCTCCGGAGTCAGACCCTCCAGACGCGAGTGCCGGACCCATGAGGCGTCGGGCGACCGCATGGCGCCGTTGGGAAGGCGGAACCCCGTCGACGAGTCGAAGCTCGCGCCGGTTCCGTCGCGCTTGGTCCAGATCCTCAACTGCATGGTCAACTCGGCGTTGCGATTCCCGGTTTCCGCCCCGGTCGGCGGCAAAATAACCAGGTCTCCTTGTGCGGTCCGCTCAATTCGCAGGTCCCGGTTGATCTTGCAGAACTCGAAGAGTCTCTCGTCCGAGAGTTCGAGGACCGGGCGGAGGTGGACGATCAAGGGCGGGGAGCCCAAGGCAGTCGTATCGGAATCGCGGAAGGCGTGGGACATGTCATGCTCGAACAGGCAGCTAGTGCAGTGATTCAGAGTTGCGGGGAGGTATGGCTTGGACATCGTCCCGTGCCCCGGAGGGGCACTTGAGAATAGCCCAGCGATTCATCGCTGGGTGGAAGGGACGAGGCGTCCGGGGTGTCCCGTAGGGACACTTGAACCGCGCATGGTTCGTTTCGATTGTCCCTACGGGACAACGGGAATCCCTGTGGATTGGCATCCCAGCGATCAATCGCTGGGCTACTATCAAACGTCCCTCCG
>CAZFKF010000310.1:0-6234 GCA_964518805.1 uncultured Planctomycetaceae bacterium
GGCGGGACGCGCGCCAATCGCGATCACCACGCCGCCCTGGCGCCAGAACGCGGCCACCTTTTCCCACGCCTTCAGCGGCAGCGTATCGGCGGCGGGCAACACCAGGACGCGCCACCGCAGATCGCCATGCGCAAGCGCGTCTTTCGTGACGTTCGCTTCGCGAAGCGTCTGCGAGTCCACGTAGGCGAAATCGCGGTTCGCCCCGTAGAACGCCGTGCTCACGCCGTCAAAGACGCTTTCGACCCGACGCGCGGCAGACTCGTCCGTCGCGCCGTGGTGCGCCGGAATGAAGCGGGGCCAGACGCTCTCAATGGGGTAAAGCACGGCAATGTCGGTGACTTGATGCCCGCCGCGCAGCATGGTCTGGCAACGGCCCGCGTGCATGTTGATGCGCCGCAACTGCTCGTCGGTGATGCCTTGGAAGGCGTAATAGCTGGTGAGGGTATTGATTCCGCCCCAGATCAGCCGGTTGCAGGTGCCGCGGATCTCGTCTTCGGTGACGACCCGGATGGGACGCGTGTCCCCCTTTGGCCGATAGCGCTGGCCGTGGTCCGAGACCTCGCACATCGTGTACCTACGGCCTTCCACGTCGGCGACGCTGCCGATCATGCGGGCAATGTGCCACGGCACCTCCGGCGGCAGGCTGGTCAGGCAATCGATGCTGGGCGCGTCAAGGCGCCGCAAGCAGCGGAAGAAGTGCCCGTAAAGCGGCACGTGTCCGACCAGCGACTCCTCCATCAGCAGGTGACCGCCGGAGCGGAGGTTGTGCTTATGGCACCAGTTCTGGATTTGCCCAAAGAAGTTCTCCGAGACGAGTTCGCCTACCGTGTTCCAAAAGTCATAGCGGGCTTGCGCGCCGGCTGGCCCGGCGTCGGCCACCAGCGCGGGCAGCAGCGGACGCAGCTCCCTGCCGCGGCGTTTGCGGAATTCGCCCTCGATGGTCAGCGACCAGGGCAGCACGCGGTGGGGCATGGGGCGCAACCAGAGGTTCTGCAGCGACGGTTCGTCGGTGAAGGTCGAGACGAAGTAGCGCCCCAGATCCTGCCCCAGCTTCTCCGCATACCGATCATGCGTGACTTGCAGAAAGCGTGCGGTCGGCTCCGGAGTCAGCAGGTCGATGCAGGGTTTCTTGTAGGCGAGACTGACTGCCGCATGAGTGCCTTCATAGATCAGATCGTCGGTCATCACGGCGACGAACCATTCGCCCTCCGGAGCCTGCCAAGAGAGTCGGCCGCCTCGGATCGAGGCCGTGAGATCGCGCGCCTCGGTGAGCACGATCGAGCCCGAACGCCGCGGCAGGGCCGCGGCCAACACCAATCGTCCGGGTGGCAGCGCCAACGACACCTTCCCGCCGGAGGTGTTCGCCTCGGCCACCAGCAGACCGCGCGCGGCCCATTCGGGGTGGCCGCGGAGCGTGAGGTCGCGCGCACTGCCGGAAGGGTAGCCGCACTCGTCGTAGAGCCAAAGCGACATGCCGGCCGCCTTGGCCATGCGCACGCCGCGCAGAAAGGCGGGCCACTTCGTCTCGTCGTCCACGTAGCCGTCGAAGGAGACGTTGCCCGCAAAACCGCCAAAGCCCTGCGCCGCCAGCTTCTGCAAATGCCGGTCCTGGTCCGCGGGTTGGGCCCGCTGCGCATGAATGATGGGCAAGATCCGCGTCGAAGGCGGCGGGTCCGAAAACCGCTCGGCCAGCGGCCGGTCCTCCGCCGGCAGCGGCGCGAGCACCGGCCGTCCCGACTCGGCCGCCTGGCACAACGGCCCGCAGAGACCAGCAACGACCGCAATTCGATAAGCCAGGTTCATTCGATGTCCCTCCAGTGAAATTCGAGCGCAAGGCCGTGCTGGCCGAGACGCGGAATGCTGCCCGGGCCACGGCGTCACTTCGGCGGCCCGCTACGACCGCCCCCGTTTGCTCGCCGGTTTCGCAGGTGCCTGCGCCGTGGGTTTCATCTCGGCAAGCCGCTGCTCGACAAAGGCGATGACGTGCGGCCAGCAGGCGGCGCCGCACTTCCCATGATCCGCGCCTTCGATCACGATCTGCCGGACGGCCTTGTGGCCGACGAGTTTCATCATCGAGACGAAGTACAGGTTCTCTTCGGCCCGCATCAGCATATCGACCTCCCAGCCGCCGGTGATGCACCACGTGGGGGGCGCATCGCTCCGCACATGGTACAGCGGTGCGTACTTGTCGATCGTGGGGCGAAACTTGCTCGGCTCGACGCCTTGCTCCTTGCGGACGGTCTGGTGCGTGATCATCTGGCCGGTGACCGGGATCAGCCCGGCAATCCGGTTGGCGTCCAGCTTGTGCTTGGCCAGATAGCTCTTATCCAGCCCAACCATGGCCGTGAGATAGCCGCCGGCGGAAATGCCCGTGACGAAAATCTTGTCCGGATCGCCGCCGAACGACGGGATGTTCTTGAAGGTCCACGCCAGGGCGGCCGCAGCGTCTTCGATATAGACCGGATGACGGACCTGCGGGTGGAGCCGGTAGCCGACGCCGACGACCGCCCAGCCGCGACCGGTCAGTTCCTTGGGAACCGTTCGGGCGCCGCCCGTCAATCCGCCCCCGTGGTAGAAGACGACCGTCGCAAACCCCTTGACTCCCACCGGTCGGTAGAGATCCAGACGGCACATCTCGTCGGCATAGCGGGACACCCCGCGATCTTCCTCCGCGAGATACGAGATCCCCTTGTCCAACGTGAACTTCGTTTGGCTTGATTCGGCCTCGGCAGCGATGCCCGGTCGCGTGGCAAGGAGGCCGGCCAAAGCGACGCTCAGCGAGCCGCACCTCCAAGCCGCGCGAAATGAAATGAGACTCATGATGGTTCTCAAGGTGAGTGAACTTGCGGGAATGAGGGGACTGCGCGCCGATGGGCCACACCGCCGTTGCTCGGCGCAGCGATTACAGGAATCCCCATTGTAGCCGGAATCCTCCTGTGTCAGAACCCATTCGCCCGTCCAGCCCCCAGTGTGCGTGATGCCGGCGTGTCGTGCCGTGCTTGCCTTCTACCGCACCGCCAGCCGAAAGACGTCCATCACGATCGCCTGGTCGGTCCCATATGGATCATCGCTGCCAAGGTGTCCGATCACAAGGATCCGCCCGTCGTCAAGTTGCAGACTCTTGGGGTAGTAAGCCATATGGGGCAGCCCGAGATTGTGCCAATTCTGGCCGGCGTCGGCCGTCCAATGCACGCCCGGCTCGGTCACGTGGAGCACGACTCCCTCGCGCGTGGCTAGGAGGTCGGGCAACCCGCTGTGCGGAAACGGCGCCGGGCCTGCCCATTTCGGCTTCCACGTCGTGCCATCCTTCACCATCAGCCCCTGCCACCGGACGTGTCGCCGTTGGTGCATGGGTCGGTCCTGGTCCTTCGGGTCGCATCGACGGAATACCCACAGCAGGTCGCCGTTGGGCAGCTCGGCGGCATCGCACTCCTCGCAAGCCCAACCCTGGCGGTGTTCCTCGGGAATCACGGGAATTGGCGGTCCCCAAGTCCTTCCACCGTCCTCGGAGAGCATGAGAAGCGGCTCCAAAATCCGCCCGTAGTCCGCCCACGCGCGATCACACGGCATCTTGGCGATGCCGCCGATCACCGCGACGCGACCATCTCGGAATTGTCGGAGCCGGACGGGATAGACCGTGTACTTGCCGGGGTCCTGGAGCGGTTGAAGTCCGCTCCAAGTCCTCGTGCCGTCGTCGGAGCGTTGCAGAAGGCCCGTCTTCGGCACCGCGGGATCATAGGCAAGGTACGCTCCAAATACGTTGCGGAGAATGCTCCCGTCTCGCAGCCCGGTGGCCCCCACCACGGCTCCGTTCATGGGACTGCGGAAGGCGTCCTCGCTGACTTTGTCCCAGGTCGCGCCGCCGTCCTTGGATCGCAGGAAGACGTTGCACAGATGCAGCCCCGTCATATCTCTCTTGGGATTGGACAGGTGCGGCCAACTCAACTTTTTCTGGATGTCCTCGGGGGCTCGGGGGCGGCCCTCCATCGGTCCGGTTGCCTGAAAGAAGGTGATCGTGACGCTCCTGTCCGGCATCAACCAGGCGTGCACCCAGCAGGTGTAGCCAGGCGTCTGGGGCGAGTGATAGATCGTGCGGCGCTGATAGTCGGCCGCCTTGAGTTCGCGGAATGGCTCGGCGGAAGAAACCAGAATCGGCAGGAATCCGACCAGGAGAACCCCGCCGGCCGCCAACCGCATAGGACGAAGAAGTTGCATCGCACGCCTCCAGGAACGACACTGAGCGACTCACGCCTGCCAAGGCATGGCGGGCGTCCACCATTATGGAGGAGTAAATGACCTGGAACAATGCTACCGGATTCCTCGCGTGCGTGCTCTACGCCGCCACGGCAGATGCCTTGGACTTGGTCTCCGACCCGGGCTTTCACCGGGGATTCGTGGTCAAGAATCGTGCCGGAAAGGAAGAGGTTCTTCGCTGGAACGACGCCGTGGGGCAGGGCAAAAAACCAGATGCCCGTATGGCATACGGCGCAGCACGACAGCAAGAGTTGCGTCGCCGATGCCGCCTTCTGCACATTTCGCAAGAACGGACTGACGTTTCGCGATGAATTCCAGACTCTGGTGGTTCGCCCTGAAGGCATGGATGCGGATATCGTCACCGTTCAGAACCTCAATCGCCAATCCAAGGGCTTCAGCGACTACTTCTGGTTCGGCGTCTCGCTCTACGACAACCGACGCGAGGTAACACGCATTTTCGCCATGCAGGATGTGAGCCAAGCCCGCAAGAAGGGCACGGAGAAGTACATCTACGACGTGGGACTCGCCCCGTTCACGTCCCAGGTCGTCGCCAAGCGAGACTGGGTCGCGGTGCGCGGCGACCTTCTGCCCCACATCCGTGCTGGGATGGAAGAATGCTGGAAGCGGGGCTTCCTTTCGGACTCGAAGGACCTGGCCGACTACCGGGTCAGCGGAGTCTTCTTCGGCTGGGAGATTCCATGTCTCAACGACGCCGCTGTGGCCGTCAAGAGCCTCTCCCTGGCCGCAACCGTGACGGGGAAGTAGGAACCGTCACGCATCTCGCGCGTCCAAGCGATTGGCAACGACAAGTGGCTCCTCGTCCGTGAAAGCGCCGGCGTCGGCGAGTGCGGAGACTGCGGAAACAACCGTTGACGACCAGAAAGCTTTTCCGGCATCGTTGAACCGGTTACAGTGAAAGACGGTACGCCTTGTGCTTTCGCCCCATTGTGGAGGGCACCGAGAAGAAGGGATCCCGGTAGCGGCAAGCGGCCCGCGTCACTAAGAACGAACACCGGCCGCCGGTAGTTCTTGCGCGAGAACTCCGCGAATGTCATGTTGTCGTTGGCCGGAAATCGCTTGGTCACCGAGAAGCGGTCCGTATTGACGAAGATGACGTCAACTGCCGCGTCCGAGGAATCGTACTTCGCCGCCTGGAAATAGTGCGCCAGCAGGCAATCGACGTCGTTCGACTTCCAGCCGCGGCCGCGCCGAGAGACGGGCACGACCGACTGTGCGTTTCCCAACACCAGCCCCAGAAGCGGCACGGGCTCGCCCGTCGCCGTGTCCACATAGGACACGTCATATCCTGGGTCCTCGATGACCCAGCGCGCCGAGTCCACGTCGTAGGCTTCGAGGAGCGTATGACTGCGGATCTCATCGTAGTCGCTTGTAAAGACGTGCACCAACCGACTCTCGGTTCCCATCGCGTCGAGTACAGCCTTCAGAGCGATGGCCCTGGGGCCGCAGGAAAGGTGCGGCGGGTCTCGTCCTGTGAGATAATGGCGGTACAGCATGTCGAGAACGGTGCTTACGTCCCATGCGTATCGCGCGTGCTCGCTGTCAATCTGGTGGATGCTGTGGTAGAAGACAAATTCTCGGGCAAACTGGGCCTGTGCGGGCATGGACGCTTCGGCGTGACTCCCGGCCAGCGCGGCGATCCTCGCCGCGGCCTCGGCGATCCGCGACGCGTCCGACGCGCCCCCCTGGACGAAGTCGCTGGCCTTCTTGATGGCGGAATAGGGCGGCCAGTGACGCGCCCCTACGCCGACGCCGTAGCCGAACGAGAGCACCAGCAGAAGCGATGCGCCGACGACGATCAGAAGAGAGGACAGCTTTCTTCCGATGCACAGCACGCTAGGCTCCTCGATCAAGCACAACGGCCCACGACGGCAGGTGAGAAGGCAACGAGCGCGTCCGCAGCTTTCGACCGATCCCCAGTGGCAAACCACCACAGAAGAAGGAAGGCAAGTTAGCCTGCGG
>CAZFKF010000311.1:0-6224 GCA_964518805.1 uncultured Planctomycetaceae bacterium
TCGTCCCGATACCAAGTTCGGCGATATTCCTGTTCAGGGCATTCTGAATGAATTATCCGCAAGCTCGCCGCCGATCCGGAAACGACCAGAGTTCACCGCGGCGAGGCCGCGCACGACGCGTCGCCCCGCGTCGCGTTTCTGTTCACCGGCCAAGGGGCCCAGTACGCGGGGATGGCCGGCACACTCTATGCCACGCAGCCGGTGTTCCGCGCGGCGATCGACCGCTGCGCCGAGATCCTCCGGCCTCTCCTCGATCGTCCGCTGAGCGCCCTGCTTGCCAAAGAGATCGGCCCAACGCTCGACCAGACCGGCTATACGCAGCCCGTGATGTTCGCCGTGGGCTACGCCCTGGCCCAGCTTTGGCAGAGCTGGGGCGTGCAGCCGGCGGCCGTCATGGGGCACAGCGTCGGCGAATTTGCCGCGGCCTGCGTCGCCGGCGTGTTCTCGCTCGAAGACGGCCTTCGCCTCATCGCCGAGCGAGCGCGGCTCATGCAATCGCTGCCCTCCGGCGGGTTAATGGCCGCGGTGCTCGCGCCGGAGCTGCGCGTTCGGCCCGTGCTGGAAAGCTACGGCGGGCAGGTGGAAGTGGCGGCCCTGAACGGTCCGGAGAACACCGTCATTTCGGGCGACGAGCCGGCCGTGCGCGACGCGATGGCCCGGTTCGCGGCCGAATCGATCCAGTGCAAGGCCCTGGCCACCTCGCACGCGTTCCATTCGCACCGCATGGACCCCATCCTCGCACCGCTTCGCGAAGCGGCGGCATCGATCGCCACCCGGGCACCAGCGGTCGATATCGTGGCCAACCTGACCGGCCGGCTGGCCGACGAACCGACCTTCGCCGATCCGGACTACTGGAGCAGCCACGCCCGATCGCCCGTCCGGTTTGCCGAAGGCATGCAGGCCCTGGCCGACCGCGGCTGCGAGATCTACCTGGAGATCGGTCCCAGCCCCACGTTGATCGGCATGGGCCGGCGATGCCTGCCGGAGAACGGCTTCGCCTGGCTCGCCTCGCTGCGGCCCGGGCGCGACGACTGGCAGATGATCCTGGACAGCATGGCCGAGCTATACGTCCGCGGTGTGAAGATCGATTGGGCGAGTTTCGATCGCGACTTGCCGCGGCGGCGCGTGGAACTGCCCACCTATCCCTTCCAGCGCAAGCGCTACCTGGCCAACGTGGTCCTGGAGATTGCCCAGCACGGTTTTTCCGGATTCCAGCAGAGCACGCCGATCTTGCATCCGCTGTTGGGTCGTCGCCTGCCGGCCGCCGTGCGCGAGCAGGTGTTCGAGTCGCAGATTGCGGCCAACCGACCGGCGACGCTCGCCGATCACAAGATCCAATCCCTGATCGTCATGCCCGGCGCCGCGTACCTGGAAATGGCCCTGGCGGCCTCGGCGGCGATCTTCGGCAAGACGTGGCGCGTGGTCGGGGCTTCGTTCCGCGAGCCGCTGTTGTTGGACAGGAAGGCCCGCACGGTCCAGACCGTTGTCACGCGCGAGAGCCCGCAGGAGGCGTCGTTCCAAGTCCTGAGCATGAAAGAGACGGAGCCCGGCGAAGACCCCACGTTCGTTCTGCACGCCGTGGGCCGATTGCAGGCGCCCGGCGACGAAGTGCCCGGCACCCTCGACGTAAAGGCCGAGCGGGCCCTGTTCCGCGGCGAAGGGCGCGACGACGCATGGCGCATGGATGCTTTGCGCAAGTCGGGTCTCGAACCCGGTCCCACATTCTCCTGGATTCCGCTCCACTGGGTCGAGGGCCAGGAAGCGTTGGCCGAAGTGCGTGCCCCGCGCGAGGCGGATCGGGTCGAAGAGTACTATGCCCATCCGGGGCTTCTGGACAGCGCGTTCCAGTTGCTCGGCGGGGCGCTGCCCGGCGCTGGCACCGGCATCGACGCCTACGTCCCTATGAGCATCGATCGGCTCCAGTGGTACGACCGCGCGCAGGGGCCGACGTACTATCGAGCGACGATCACGTCGCTGGACGCCAACCATGCGGTCGGAAACGTCCGCCTGGTGGACACGTCCGGACGCGTGCTGATGGCGATCGATGGGGTCCGGTTGCGTCGGGTGCCGCGCGACTGGCTGGCCCGGCTGGCCGCCGGCCCGCTGCCCGACTGGTGCTACGAGCTGGCCTGGACGCCTCAACCGCCCGCGCCACCCGCTTCGGACAAAGCACCCGTCGAGCCCGGCGAATGGTTGATCTTCGCCTCGCGCGACGGACTGGCAGCCGGGTTGGCCGAGCGCCTTCAGGCCGACGGACATCGCACGACGGTCGTCCCGCCGGGCGGGGACCCGGCATCGCGCCGCGCAGCGGTCGAGGCGTTCCTGTCGGCTACCGAGGGCAATTGCCACGGCGTGGTCTACCTTTCCGCGCTCGACGTCGACGCAGGACAGTCGCCCGATTTGCAGGCAGCCCGCGACTTCGGTTGGGGCGGCGTGCTCGACGTCGTGCACGCCCTGACGCAATCGGGCCGCGCCACCTTGCCGCGGCTGTGGCTGGTGACCTGCGGCGCCCAGGGGGTGGGTGATCGTCCTTCGCGCATGGCGCTTGGGCAGTCGCCGATCTGGGGTCTGGCCCGCGTGATCGCGGCCGAACACCCCGAACTGAACTGCATGCGGATCGATCTGGATCCGGACGATCGCCAGTATGCGGCCGATCACCTGGCGGCCGAGATTCGCTCGAACCAGAAGGAAGACCAGGTCGCGTACCGCGGCGGCGAACGCCGCGTGGCCCGCCTGCGGCGCCTGCGGCACGGCGAATCCGGCGGCTTGGAACTCCCCAAGGGCCAGCCGTATCGGCTTGAAATCACGTCCCGCGGTCAATTGGACAACGTGGCCCTGCGTCCGTCCGCGCGGCAGAAGCCCGGCCCCGGCCAGGTCGAGATTCGCGTCCGCGCCACCGGTTTGAATTTCCGCGACGTTTTGAACCTGCTGAACTTGTACCCGGGCGATCCGGGACCGTTGGGGGGCGAGTGCGCGGGCGAAATCACCGCCGTGGGGCCCGGCGTCGAGGGCCTTCAGCCGGGCGACCAGGTGCTCGCCCTGGCGCCGGCCAGTTTCGCCAGCTACGTAACCACGCTGACCCAATTCGTGGCTCCCAAGCCGGAGCACATCAGCCACGACGAAGCCGCGACCGTTCCGATCTGCTTCCTCACCGCCCACCTGGCGCTCGAACGGCTGGGAAAGATGAAGCCCGGCGAGCGCGTGCTGATCCATGCCGCGTCCGGTGGCGTGGGGTTGGCTGCGATCCAGATCGCCAAGCGGCTCGGCGTGGAGATCTTTGCCACCGCCGGCAGTCCCCGGAAGCGCGAGTACCTGAAATCGCTCGGCATCGAGCACGTCATGGATTCGCGCTCGCTGGACTTCGCCGCGCAGATCCAGGAAGCCACCGGCGGCGAGGGGATCGACCTGGTGGTCAATTCGCTGACGGGCGAGACGATCGGCGCGAGCCTTTCGGTGTTGCGCGCCGGCGGCCGCTTCATGGAACTGGGCAAGACCGACCTTTGGGACCAGAAACGGGTGGACGAGGTCCGGCCCGGCGTAACCTTCTACCCGATCGCCCTGGACCGGATGATGGCCGAAGAGCCCGACACCGTAGCCTCTTTGATGAGCGACGTGATGGCCGGGTTCGCCGAGAAGAAGCTCGAGCCGCTCCCGCACCGCACGTACACCATGCCGCGCGTGGTCGACGCGCTGCGCCACATGGCCCGGGCCGAACACATCGGCAAGGTGATCATTCAGGCCGTGCAGCCGAGCGAAATGGGCGACGGCGGATTGACGGTCCGCGAGGACGGCGCCTACCTGATTACCGGCGGACTGGGCGGGTTGGGCCTCAAGGTCGCCCGCTGGCTCGTCGATCGCGGCGCGCGGAATCTCGTCCTCTTGGGACGGTCCGCCCCGTCCGACGAAGCCCGCTGCCACGTCGAAGGGCTGGAGAAGGCCGGGGCGCGCGTCGTGGTGTGCCAATGCGACGTGGGCAATCGGGAAGACGTGGCCGGGCTGCTGACCGCGATTCGCGAGGAGCTGCCGCCGCTGCGCGGGATCTTCCACCTGGCCGGACTGTTGGACGACGGCGTGCTGCGCGAGCAGAACCGCGACCGCTTCGATCGCGTGATGGCCTCCAAGGTCCTCGGCGCGTGGAATCTGCACGCGTTGACCCAGGATGAGCCGCTCGATCTTTTCGTGCTGTTCTCGTCGGCCGCAGCCCTGCTCGGTTCGCCGGGCCAGGCGAACTACGCCGCGGCGAACGTCTTCCTCGATGCCCTGGCCTATGACCGCCGCTGGCAGAAACGGCCGGCGCTGTCGATCAACTGGGGCTCGTGGGCCGAGGTGGGTATGGCGGCGCGGCTAAAGGAGACCGAGGGGCGCCGCTGGTCGGCCGTGGGACTTGGCTGGATCGGTCTGGCGCAAGGCATCCAGACCATGGAACAGCTCCTCCTCGAAGGCCATACCCAGGCCGGAGTGCTGCCCGTCGATTGGATGAAGTTCTTCGAGCGGATTCCCGCGGGCAGCGAGCCGGCGTGGCTGGCCGAAATGGCCCGCGGAGCGCGTGCGGCCGGCGCCAGCGACAGCGGTCCGCCGGCCCTGTTGGAGAAGCTCAAGGAGGCCACCGCCGCCGAACGGATCGGCCTGGCCTTGGCCGAGGTCCGGCAGCAGGCGGCGCAAGTGCTGGCGATGGGCGACGCGGAGCTTCCCGATCCGCGGCGGCCCCTGAACGAATTGGGATTCGATTCGCTCACCGGTGTGGAATTCTGCAACCGGGTGGGCCGGTCGATCGGCCAGCACCTGAACCCGACGCTCCTGTTCGACTACCCGACCCTCGAAAATCTCACGGCGCACATCGTCCGCGACGTGCTCCAACTGGAATGCCAGGCCGAGTCGACCGAAGCCAAACCGGAAGAGCCCCAGGACGAGATCCGCGATCAGGCGTTGGCCGAAGTCGAGGGGATGTCGGAAGCGGAAATGGACGCGCTGGTGGAAGCGCAGTTGGAGAAACTTGGACAGTAGATCGGAATGCGGGCGCTCCCCATGGTTCAGTCCGGGCATTTGCGCCCAGACCGATGGAAGACGCCCAGTCCCAAGGGAACGCAGGGATCGCGTTTCCAGCAGTGGATCGCGTGAGGATCGGCGGTGCGTCCGCCGGTCGGGCGGGCCGGCAGCCCGCCGCACGCGGCGCAGGGAGGAGTGATTGACGTGTCGGATCAGGTGGCACAGAGGCTGGAACGAATGACCCCCCTTCAGCGCGCCGTGTTCGCGCTGAAGGAAACGCAGGCCCGTCTGGATGCGATCCAGCGGCAGCGAAGCGAACCGATCGCGATCGTGGGCATGGCGTGCCGGCTGCCCGGCGGCGCGATCGACGCCGCGTCGTATTGGCGGCTGATGTGCGACTCGGTCGAGGCGATTCGCGAGATGCCGGCCGATCGCTTTGACGTCGACGCCTATTTCGACCCGGATCCCGCCGCGCCCGGCAAGATGAACACCCGCTGGGGCGGCTTCCTCGACCGGGTCGACGAGTTCGACAACCATTTCTTCGGCATCTCGGACCAGGAGGCTTCCCGGATCGATCCGCAGCAGCGCATCATCCTGGAACTGGCGTGGGAGGCCTTGGAGGACGCGGGCCTTCCGCCCCGGACGCTTCGCGGCAGCGGGGCGGGCGTGTTCATGGGAATTTCGGCCAGCGACTACAGCGTGCTCCTGTGCACGGACCGCGATCAGACGGACGGCTACGCCGCGGCCGGAACGTCGCTGTGCTTGGCGGCCAATCGCGTGTCGTTCGCCCTGGGGCTGCACGGGCCGAGCATGGCGATCGATACGGCCTGCTCGTCGTCGCTGGTGGCCATCCACCTGGCCTGCCAGTACCTGCGCAACGGCGAGTGCGAGCTGGCCTTGGCTGGCGGGGCCAACGTGCTCTTGTCGCCGGTGGGAATGATCAATCTCACCAAGGCCGGAATCTCCGCACCCGATGGAAAGGTGCGGTCGTTCGACGCTGCGGCGAGCGGCTACGTGCGGAGCGAGGGCGCCGGCGTGGTGGTCCTCAAGCCGCTCTCGGCGGCCCTGCAGCATCGCGACCCGATCCATGCGATCATCCTCGGCAGCGCCGTCAACCAGAACGGCACGAGCAACGGGCAAACGGCGCCCAGCCGCCCCGCCCAGGAACAGGTGCTGCGCGAGGCCTACCGGCGGGCGCAGGTCTCGCCGGGCCAGATCCAGTACGTCGAGGCGCACGC
>CAZFKF010000312.1:0-6213 GCA_964518805.1 uncultured Planctomycetaceae bacterium
GCCTAAAGGCGCCCTTCTGGTCGAAACGGCCGGAGCAGGCAGGACCACCGTGGCGCCAGGACTTGAACGCCTCGTAGAGGGCGGCCTTCGAGTAGTAGGTGACATCTTGCACGAGCAAAGCGCGGCCTTCGGCGTCAACGGGCCACTGGAGCTTCGGCAGCTTCGAGTAGGTTGTGCCGCGCGCATCCTGGGCGTCAAAGCGCGGCACCGTATTGATCTCCATCGCACCGCCGCCGATGATGCCGGGCCTCGCGTCGAGCCCGCGTCCATAGAGGAAAGGATCGTTGAACAGCTTGCCGATCTTGCTCCACGTCTCCGGGATGTAGTAGGCGATGGGGCCTTTGAAATTAGCCGCGCTGAGGAAGCAGGTCCAACTCTGGTCACCCGTCGGCGGATCGCCCGTGGTGGGATCGGTAAACGGCAACGCCATCCACGTGTAGCCGAGGAATTCGCCGTTGGGATTGCCTTGGAACGGCAGCGCGTCGGGCGGGATCAGCAGGCGATTGCTCAGTTGCGCAATGCCGAGGCGATTGTCCGGCAGAGCTTCGTTGCTGTAGAAGAACGACCATCCCGGCGAAGCGACCTCGTAGTCGTAGCATTGCGGTGTGCCGTTCATGCTGAACTTCGGCGGGCCGTAACGGAAATGGTTGCCCGCCCAGTAGCCCAGCCCCCCTTCTACGGTCTGGAAGACACTGCTCCAAGTGGGGCCGCGCTCTTTCCACTTGCGAGCCAGAGTGCCCTCCGGAGCCAGCGGCTGGTCTTTGTTGTCGGAGTTGTCCGGCTGAATCCATGTGCTCGGCAGTCCGATCTGGAAGTTGGCCAAGGGCTTATCCACCAGCGGCCAAACCGCCGAGTAGAACCCCATGCCCGCGCTGTAGCTCTCTTTGGACGGCAGCTTTTCAATGCCAAACCCGATGTAGCCGTGCAGCCCTTGGGAGTGCGCGGTGATGATGCCAACCTTATCCGCCGCGTTTGCAGTCGCAGCTCCGATTGCTGTTGCGACGAGCAGCCAGCAGAGCCTCATGTTTGTCTTGCGTTTCATTGTCTCGCCTTTGCTTGATCGTTCGGATGGCTTACTGCGCCAGCCAATTCCTGTCGTTTGGCGATGGGGACATAGCCCGCTTCCATGCCGCGCGGCGGCGTGAGAATCAATGCCGGTGCGGGTGTAGAGAAACGTCTTCATGGCACTACCGGATTCCATGTTCAAGCTGGTCAAAGATCGCCTTGTCCGGCTTGATGTGATTCTGGCGATGTTCAGGCAGCGGCCAGAATCTGCTGAACTCGGAAGTTGCCCGAGCCTCCTCCATGATGGCCGCGATCCTCGTCACGATGTCCGGATGGTCGTCCGCAACATTACGGGTTTCGCCGATATCCGCGTCGAGGTCATAGAGTTCGACAGGTTCTTTAGTTCCCCCGAACCGGACGCCTTTCCACAAGCCCATGCGAACCGCCTGTTGCTTTCCCATGTGATATTCCCAATATAAATACTCACGCGATTGCTGCCGCTCCGGATGTCCGAGCAACGTGGGTACTAACGAGATCCCGTCGGTGTGCGTGGGGCACGCAACCCCAGCCAATTCCGCCAAGGTCGCCATGAGATCCCACCCTGCGGCAGGAAGGCGGCTGGTTTGGGCGGGGTGGATCTGGCCGGGCCAGCGGGCGATCATGGGCACGCGTATGCCGCCCTCATAGAGAAATCGCTTCTTGCCTTTCAATGGACCAGTCGCCGCGAACCGGTTCGTATATTTGTAGTAGCTGTTTTCATCTCCGTTATCGCTGGTAAACAAAATGACTGTCTTTTCGTCAATCCCCTGATCTTTCAGCTCTTGAATAATGCGACCGACATGGGAATCGAGACGCGTGATCGCCGCCGCATAGAGCTTTTCCAGATGCGTCCACTGCCGGTCTGCGTAAGGCCCGATATCGGGCACCTGAATTTCGTCTCCATCCTTGGGCGAACGGCCGTGTGGAATCTGGGTCGGGAAATAGACGAAAAAGGGAGTGTCCTTGTTGCTCTTGATGAACTTCAGAATTTCCCCAACGAACAGGTCCTCCGAATAGACTCCCCGATTCCCGACAATCCCCGGCCGGCGGATGTCATCGGGCTGATTCTCCCGGAATGTGATCTTCTCATCATTCTTCCACAGTGCGAGGGGATAGTACTGAAAGGCGTCACCGGTGCCTTTGAATCCGAACCAATAATCCCATCCATGCTCGGTCATCTTTCCTAGCGGAAGCGGGATTCCGGCTTCCAGTTTTCCAAATTGAGCGGTCCTGTACCCAGCCTTTTTCATGACCTGGCCAAGGGTCGGAAGCTTCGGGGGCCACAACTCGCCGGGATACTCCTCCATATAGCCTGAGAAATCCGGAAGATGAGGCAAGAAGTTGTCGCGGATCGGTGCATGACCTGGATGCATTCCCATCAACATGCTGACTCGTGAGGGTACGCAGACCGTATTGCTCGCATAGAAGTCCGTGAAACGCATTCCTTCGGCGGCCAGCTTGTCCATTTCGGGCGTGAGGATGAGTTTCTGCCCGTAACTGCCCAATGCCGCGTAGCCAAGATCATCCGCCATGATGAGGATGATGTTGGGTTTGTCAGCCGGCTTGTCGGCGGCGTTGAGTGCGGCCAGCGGGGATAGCAGCAGGACGGTGAGGAGTGTGATGGCGCGTTTCATTTGTTGTGATTGATGTGTTGTGATTGATAGTGAATATCAGCTCGTGGGCGATGTGTTTCGCCTTGATAATGTCCCGCTCACACGATTTCTTCCTCGGCGGCGTCCCAACGCACCACGCGTCGCTGCTGATACGACGCTAATGACATCAGAAACGTCGCCGTTTCGATGAACGCCTCGTCGGTCGAACATTTCGGGGTGCCCCGGCTGCGGATGCAATTCACCCAGTCGTCGAGGTGGTTGGGTTGCCTGGGCGTTTTCTTCCAATCATAGCCCTTGGGAAGGTCCTGCCGGGTATTGTGCTCTTCGGAAAGGATTTGGAACCGCGTCACGTCATGGGCGATGCCGTCGAATCGCAACGTGGCGTCTCGGCCGCAGATTTCCACGGGCTGTCTTGTTTGCCCTGTGTTCATGCTTCCGGTGAAGGTGACTATCCGGCCGAGTTTCTCGAACTCGTAGGTTGCAGACCAACTGTCCGGAACCTCGCGATCATCCTTCAGCAGCGAGAGCAAGCCCACGCAACTGCAAGTGTCGGGGATGCCGTGGCCGAGGAGATACTGCACGAAATCCATCTCGTGCGACAGCAGGTCGCCGGCATAGCCGGTGCCATAGGCCCAATAGCATCGCCAGTGCCAGAAGTGGCGTTCGTTCCACGGTATCTTGGGCGCCGGTCCCAGCCAGAGGTCCCAATTCACGTCCTTTGCCACCTTCGCCGGGTCCGGCCGGTTCCATTGGTCATAATAGCCGTACCAGCGCCAGTTGGCATGTTCCGGCTCGGTCGACTTGAAACGGCCCGTACGCACTAAAGTGATCGGCCCGAGAATGTCCTGGCCGAGTAGTTCCTTCGCCTGCAAGGCACACTGCGACTGCCGAGCCTGGTGGCCAAGCTGGAATACGACGCCGCTCTTCTTGAGGCCGTCTCGCATCAGCTTGGCCTCGTCCAGCGTGCGCGAGAACCCCTTCTCGCAGTAGATGTCTTTTCCCGCCTTCGCCGCGTCGAGAACCATTTGGCAGTGCCAGTGATCCGGTGTTCCGATGACCACGGCGTCGACATTCCGGTCGGCCAACAGCTCCCGATAATCCACGTAAGCTTTCACGTCGGGATTGCCGCTGCGCTCGATGCCCTTCTGGCGATGCGGCCCGTACACATCGCACACCGCGGTCACCTTCACGTCGTCGCAATGGACGATCGCGTTGATGAGGTCGCCCCCGCGCGTGCCCAGGCCGCTGCAGCCAATACCGATCGTTTTGGCCGGGGATGGGCTAGCAAGAAGTGCCGGTGCCCAGGAAGAGGCGGCCGCGAGCGTAGCCGCCCGCTGACTGGTGGTCCGTAAGAACTGCCGGCGGTTCACTGTCATGCGTCTACTCATGGCGGTGGTCCTTTCCGTTTTCTGCCGAAGGGCCGTCGATCAAAGCAATACAAGTTCTGTTTGGATCTCTCCGGTAACGCCGGCAGCGCGCTCGTCAACCAGCACATCCACCTCCGACCGAATTCCGAATTGCGACAGGTAGATGCCCGGCTCGATCGAGAAGCACGTGCCCGGGATGATCGGACGCTCGTCATGCGTCTCATAATTGTCCATGTTGGCGCCCACTCCATGGACTTCGCGGCCGATCGAATGGCCGGTGCGGTGTCGGAAGAACTCGCCGAATCCTCGGGCCTCGATGAAGCCACGCACGGCGTCGTCCACCTCGAAGCCGCGCAAGGTCCGACCGGCAGCGACCGCCTGCTGCACCGCGAGTATGCCCGCATCTCTGGCCTCAATCACGACATGGAACACTTCGCTTATCCGCTGAGGCGGATCGTCGCCGCAAAAGGCCGTCCATGTGATGTCGTAGTAGACCGCGTCCGGGTCGTCAAGCTTCGCCCACAGGTCGAGCAGCATCAGATCGCCGCGCCGTATCGACGCGCTGCCGACTGGCGCAGGGCTGTAGTGCGGATCCGACGCATTGGCGTTGACGCCGACAATCGGCGGGGAATCGGTGATCAGGCCGGCTTCCGCGAAACGGCCCATGATGAACTGCTGCACGGCGAATTCGTCGATCGCGCTGCCGGCACAAGTCGCCCGCCGCACAAGCTCGAAGGCTTCCGCACGGATTCGGTCCACCCGGCGGCCGGCTTCCATGTGCATCTCAACCATCGCCGGCGTCCAACAGGCCTCGAACACCTGGATCAACTCTGCCGCGCTCACAACTTCCACACCCAAACCGCGCACGAACTCAATGGTGCCGGCGTCGACGTTGGCCACGTAAGGAACGGCGCATCGTGGCGAGTATTGCATGGCCACCCGCCGAGCACTGCGCAACACGCCCCGCAGGCCGGCCTCCTGCTCCTGCCAGCGGACGTAGACGTTCTTGGCGCCGGGCAGGGCGTCGAGCACATGGGGCTCTACCCCATGCACCAGAGCCTGCGGCTCGCCCCGGGCAGGAATGAAGTAGTACCAGCGCCGCGTGACGTGGCTGGTCATTGGCAAACCCAATATCCGGTATGCCAAGGGATCGCGGTGGTGGTGGTCGAAGAACAGCCAACCGTCCAGCCCGGCCTGTTGCAGCACGTGTTGAATGGCTTCGAGTCTCATGGCAACAGCTTCTTCTCTTTCGACGGGTCTGCGCTGGATTGTGAGATTCCGATATAGCACAGTCGTGGTTCGACGGCCTTGGGCCCCGGCTTTACCGTCAGGTGCCCGTCGCGGACCGTGACTTTGCAGTCCAGAAGGCTGTAAATGCGATCGGGTTCATCGTTGCCCGCGCGCACCCCTTCGACCAGGAAGTCGTTCACGTAGGGTGCCCGGCCATTCCAGCCCTGGTGCACGCCCATGCTGTTGCCATCGCCGCTGATCTTCCATCCAGCCACTGCCTCCAGTTCGGCATTGTTCTTGATACCGCCGGCGATCAGGTAGACGTTATACGTGCCGTTGGGCACCTCGATTTCCCAGAAGTTGTCGCGGGAAGTGGCCGTCCATGTGGCACCCTGAAGCATGGCCGGATCGGGCGACTGGCGATCCTTGAATACGCGATAAGTGCCGATGCCCGGCCTCGCCCAACCATAGCGCAAGCCCGATTCTTCATGCAGCGAAAAGGGTTCACCTCTGTCGAGAACCGCATCCAACCCGCCCCGCTCCTTGCCGCCGCCAAAGCTGACCCGATAATCGATCCCCTCGAAGACCATCAGGTAGTCCAATAGGCATTCCCCCGCCAACTTGCGCTGCTGCGCCATGGGCTGGCGTTTCTTCTTCTCGATCTCTGTTGCGCCGGTCTGCGCCAGCGTCACCGTGTTCTTTCCTGCCTGGAGTTGGGCGTTCGGATACACGACGTAGTTCCACCAATCCTCGATGCGTGTGTCGGCCAAGGGCAACCGGGAGGTCAGCACTTTCCCGTTGACGGAAAGGGCAAGGTCCGTCGAAGCGACCGCTCCAGCTTCCCGATGCAACTGATAGCGAAACCGCAACCCGTACCGACCGCGGCGAGGTACACTGATCGTCCATGTAATCGTGGCCTGATCGGCGGCGTCGTCCAGGGTGACATAGGTCGCTCCGCC
>CAZFKF010000313.1:0-6209 GCA_964518805.1 uncultured Planctomycetaceae bacterium
GATTTGAACCGGCGATCTCCTGCACCCCGAGCAGGCGCGATACCCAGGCTTCGCTGCGTTCTGCTCTTCAGCGACCCGTGTGGGAGTCGAACCCAACCTGCTCGGCTTGAAAGACCGATGACCTCACCCGAAGTCGAACGGGCCGTGGGCGCGCACCTTCCACGCAGTTAGTCCGCAGGGAACGCACGCAGTCTTCACGCAGTGGGTCGGGCGGTGCTCGAATCCGCGTCCCCTCGTTTTCAGCGAGGTGCTAGTCCATCTCAGCTACCGACCCAGACGAAAAAAGCCCGATGTCGTTGTGACACCGGGCTTTCGGTATTCCTCGGGAATCGCTCGGCCAAGCGTCACAAGCGCAAGGGATAGCACGGGTTCACATTCGCCGATTGACCGGCGAACGTGCCCATCCCTTTTCGCGGTTCGGTACTTGGTCGTAACGAAGTCATGGCTCTTTCTCTTGCAATGGGCTGCCCCACGAGGGCCGCCGCCAGGTATTCTATCGTTCTAGATGCCGCTCGGTCTGAAAAGGTTCACGAAAAAAGTCCGTGGCCAGCGGCCGTATGTATTCCTGTAGACGCTCAAGACAGGCATTTTATTCCCGGCCGTTCCTGTCCAAGGGACCAATTCCTTTTCGTTCGCTGCTTCCTGCCTACGGCGCTGCGGACGGTCGAGCCTGTCCAGCCCCTAATCGAGTTCCGGGGGGACGTTGCCGTACGTCCACGCGCCGCCGAAGGGTGCGGCCTTGGGCCTAACGGGTAATTTGCCCGGGGTGAGTTGGCCGGCCAGTCGGAGGCAACCTTCAACGATCTGCCGTTCGGCCGTGGGTTCCAGGTTCGCGCACGAGGTGAGCCGCGTTTCGTAACCGCCGCCGTGCGGCCCGAGGGCCTCGAGGGTCGGCACGTAGCCCAGCCGGCCGTTGGCGAGTTCGACGACGAACGTCACCGGAAACGCACTCTTGGCCCGCATGTCGAGCCCGGTTTGGCAGAAGATCTCGGCCGGATTGGCCAGGACGATCACCGGTCCCACTTGGATCGCTTGCACCTCGACGTCCTTGGTCTTTTCTTTGGCCAGGGAGGCGTCGAGCAAAACGATCTCCTTGGCGAAGGCCCATTCGGTGTGCCCCACCTTGGCCTCCGGCTGTTGGACCAGTTCGAGAGACTTCTGCACCCGATCCGGGCGCGGGACCCGCCGCTTGATAGGCATCGTTTCGCTTCGGGCGTTCACCGGCGCCAACGAGCCCCGATCCATGCCCACCAGAACCTTGACCGCTTCGGCGCCGACGCGTCCGCCGACGATTTCGCCCCATCGCTCCTGGCCCACGTGCGCGTAGGGCGAGCGATTGTCGACCTGGGTCACGTCGCCGCTGGCTCCCTGAAGGAACACGACCACGACGTCCTGGCCCATAGCCCCGCGGATCGTCCGTTCCATGTGATAGATCCAGTTGGCCGAGATGCCGTTGGGGCCGGTCGTGCCGTGGCAGCCGAAGTTCACCACGCAGCCGGTGCATTTTCCATCCTTGTTCCAGACGCCGATCACGCCGACGTTCGGATCGATGGGCCCGGCCGGCTCGACGATGTCGGGGTTTCCCTGTCCGGGATGCGTGTAGCACAGTCCGTTCTTCATGCGGAAGCGACGGTTGAAGGCGGCCTTGTCCTCGAACCCGTTGCCGGCCCCGCACAGCGATTCGGCACGGCCGTCGTTGGCCGCGCACACGGCGTTGGCGATCTGCTGTTCGACGTGTTTGAGGTACTTCGGGTCGGCGCAGGTGGTCTTTTCGTAGGCCAGCGACCGTACCAGGGGCGAGGCATGGTCGAACTCGCCCGGCGCGACGCCGCAGGTTGGGCCCGACGTGTGCGAATGCGACGCGCCGACGAGCACCGCCTGGGGCGGAATGCCGCAGCGGTGCTGAATGGCCTTGCGCGCCGCCGCCACGGTCGAGGGGAGGATCTCCAGGGCGTCGACTCCGACCAGGGCCACACGCGCGCGGCCGTCGTCGAACACCGAGGCGCGGACCTTGCACGCGTCGTGAAACACCGTGTGGCGGGCCTTGGCGTATCCTCCCGGCGCCTCCATGCCCAGTTCGGGCGTGATGTCGCGTTCGGCAAAGCCGACCTTCAACAGCGGGGCCGAAGGCGTGTCCGTTGCCTCGACACGATTCCCGATGCTAGCGGCCGCGGCCATCACGGCCAAGAAACCCTTGATCCGAGCAAAACGTGTGCGCATCTCCGATCTCCCTACTGCTCAAATTCTAGAGAACGCCTGCATTGGCGCAATCATGCTAACGGGAGGCAACGTGACGTGCAAACGTGGGTCGGGCCGCTGGCCGGCGATCATCCAGCGCGGGTGTGAACCGCCGGAATCGATCGGCTGTCCTTCCACAAAGCCGCGCCTTCATGCGGCTGCGCTGCAACCTGCCCGCGATTCCCACAGTACGGGTGGTGCAGTTCCAGTCGAGGCAGACAACCTGTCTTGCTGGCAAGTGCGTGCACGACTTATACTTGTATCACGCAACTGCCGATTGGGGTGGAAGACAACAGAGCGTCCTTTGTAACGACGCGGGCCCCGATGGGTCGGATTGCCTCCTTGCCAAGACGGTATCCATGTTGAGAGTCATACTGCCTGACGGAAAAGGTTTGGAGTTCGAGAGTTCCGCAGTCGTTCGACCGGTCGATGTCGCCGGCAGGATCGGGCCGCGATTGGCCAAGGCCACGGTCGCCGCCGAAGTCGACGGGAAGATAGTCGGGGCAGACACCGCCCTCCCACCGGACGGGGAGGTTCACCTCAGACTTCTCACCGCGAAGGACCCAGAGGCACTGGATGTCCTTCGACACTCGTGTGCCCACGTGATGGCGCGGGCTGTGATGCGGCTGTACCCCGGAGTGCAGTTGGGTTTCGGTCCCACGGTCGAAAGCGGGTTCTACTACGATTTCCGCCTTGAGCACCCGATCTCGGAGGACGACTTTGCCAAGATCGAGGCCGAGATGGCCAGGATCATTGCCGAGGACGAGCTTTTCGAGCGGATCGAAGAGCCCTACGCCAGGGCGGTGCAGATCTGTGAGGATCTCGGCCAGTCGCTCAAGGTCGAGCATCTCCATGAGGGCCTGGCAGGCGAGCAGACCGTATCGTTTTACCGGCAGGGGGAATTTCTGGACCTGTGTCGTGGTCCCCATGTGCCCCGGGCCGGGGCGATCGGGGCCTGCAAACTGCTGTCCGTGGCCGGGGCCTATTGGAAAGGCGATGCGTCGCGCGAGCAACTCCAGCGCCTCTACGGCACGGCGTTCTTCACCAAGAAGGAACTCGACGAGCACCTGGCGCGGCTCGAAGAGGCCAAACGCCGCGACCACCGCGTGGTGGGCAAACGTTTGGAGTTGTTCACGGTCGATCCGGCGGTCGGTTCAGGCCTGATCCTCTGGCTGCCTAAGGGGGCGGTGATTCGCCGCGAGCTGGAGAATTTCATCTACGGCGAGCTGATGAAGAACGGCTACCAGCCGGTCTATACGCCGAACATCGGCCGCGTCGAGTTGTACCAGACCTCGGGCCACTATCCCTACTATGCCGACAGCCAGTTCCCGCCGATCCAGATGAACGACGGCGACCGGTACCTGCTCAAACCGATGAACTGCCCGCATCACGTGCGGATCTACCAGTCGAAACCGCGGAGCTATCGCGAACTGCCCTTGCGTTTGGCGGAGTTCGGCACGGTGTACCGGTTCGAGCAGTCGGGCGAGTTGAACGGGATGACGCGGGTCCGCGGCTTCACCCAGGACGACGCGCACATCTTCTGCACTGACGAGCAAGTGGCCGACGAGTTCCGCGGCTGCATCCGGATCACACAACTCGTCCTCAACACGCTGGGACTCAACGACTATCGCGTGCGGCTGGGTTTCCGCGATCCGAAGAGCGACAAGTACGTGGGCAGCGTCGAGACCTGGCAGCGGGCCGAGGCCGCCTTGGAGGCCGTGTGCCAGGAGATGGGGCTGGCCAACGTCAGCGTCGAGCGCGGCGAAGCGGCCTTCTACGGACCCAAGACCGACTTTATCGTGGCCGACTGCATCGGCCGCGACTGGCAGCTCGGAACCGTGCAACTGGACTACAACCTGCCCAGTGCCGAACGGTTCAACCTCGAATACATCGGGCCCGACAATCAGCCGCACCGGCCGGTGATGATCCATCGCGCCCCGTTCGGGTCGCTGGAGCGATTCACCGGGATGCTGATCGAACACTTCGCCGGGGCGTTTCCGTTGTGGCTTGCCCCGGAACAGGTGCGATTGCTATCGGTGAGCCAGAAGTTCGAGGAGTACGGGCGGCAGATCGAGGCCCGACTCGCCGCAGCCGGGCTGCGCGTCACGGGCGACTACCGGCCGGAGAAGATCGGTGCCAAGATCCGCGACGCTCAGTTGGAATTGATCCCCTACATGCTGGTGGTCGGGGGGCGTGAGATGGAGACCCAGAGCGTTGCGGTGCGTCACCGGCGCCAGGGTGACCTCGGTAGCATGGCCATCGATGCGGCGCTGGCCCTGTTTCAAGAGGAGATCCGGCAAAAGACGATTCGTTAAACCAGGGGGCCAAGAGCCGGCTGGCCCGTTGACTCTTCGGACTGGATCGGGAATACTACGATTGTGGTAAATTGCGTCGTTCGTGCGCCGTTGCCGAGCGATGTGGATAATAGGGCAAATTGCGGGGCAAGTACTCTTTCTGAGGAGGATGTCGGCTATCGAAGCGAAACAAACCCAGAGGATTAACGAGCAGATCCGAACCTCGCCCGTTCGGGTCATCTCGGGGACTGGAGCGCAGTTGGGAATCTTGCCGGTTGACGAGGCCCTGGCGCAAGCCCGCGCGGTGAATCTGGACCTGGTGGAAGTCGCTCCCAACGAGCGCCCGCCGGTCTGCCGCATCATGGATTTTGGGAAGTTCAAGTACCAGCAGAAGAAGCGGCAGCACAAAGCCCACACGCGCCAGATCAAGGTGAAGGAGATCCGCGTCCGCCCAAAGACGGGGGATAACGATATCCTCGTCAAGGTGGGAAGGGCGCGCGAGTTTCTCAGCCACAAGGATAAGGTCCTCGTTTCGGTCATGTTCCGCGGCCGGGAGCTGGCGCACGTCGAAGAGGGCCGTCGGGTGATCACCAGCATGCTCCAGCAGTTGGAGGATTGCTCGCGGGTGGAATCTCCTCCATCGCAACAAGGTCGGCGAATCGTCTGCACCTTGGCACCCAAGTAGACGCGACCGCCACACCAACCCCCCCCGTTTGGTTTGGTTTCCGGGTCAACTTTTTCGGCTGGCCTGGACACCGCGGGTGGGGTTTTGTTTTTGCGGATGGCCGCTCGGCCTTTGCGAGCGGACTCCATCCCAGATTTCGTGGGGTGTTCTGCGGAGCGAGGCGCGGTCCAAGTTTCCTCGCACGAGGCAGGGCTTTTGCGGCGAGAGCCCTTTCACGCCTGGGCAACTTCCGGTTAGAATGACGAGTCTCGCATCGGCTGGGGTCTCGTCGATCCCTGCACCTGGAGTGCTCGTGCGGGATCCAAGCGTTGGAGAATGGTGAACGATGCACAAACAAAAGACTCACAAGGCGACCAAGAAGCGGTTCCGGCTGACGGCTCGGGGCAAGGCTAAGCATCGTCGGGCGGGGACCAGCCACTTGGCGTTTCGCAAGACCCACAAACAGAAGCGGAACCTTCGCGGGACCACGACCACCGATTCGGTTGAGGTCAGCAAGATTCACATCGCTTTGAACGGATACAGTTACTGATCGTGATGTCCCGGCCTCCGTGGTCTGTGCGGATCCGGAAGCCGGTTCGCCCAGGTATTGGACTGCGGGACGGGCAGGACAACGCTTCCCGAGTGCGTCGGGAAGGGCCTCGGTCTCGCCGGTTATGTGAAGGATAGTCATGCGCACTACCAATGGTCCGGCCCGAAATCGGGCCCGAAGCCGGCTCTTCCGCCGTGCCCGCGGTTTTCACGGGGGACGCGGCAACCTGTATCGCACCGTCGTCGAGACGCTGATTCGCTCCGGGGCATACGCCTATCGCGACCGGCGTTTAAGAAAGCGCGATTTCCACAAGCTGTGGATCATCCGCATCAATGCCGCGGTGCGGCAGCAAGGGCTGCGCTACAGCGAGTTCATCCACGGATTGCACAAAGCCCAGATCGCCCTGGACCGCAAGACGCTGGCCGAGATGGCCGTGGCCGATCCACCGGCGTTCGAGCAAGTC
>CAZFKF010000314.1:0-6204 GCA_964518805.1 uncultured Planctomycetaceae bacterium
CATCCAGCTTCATCACCACCTTCTGGCCGACTTTCACGAGCGCGTCGTCCGCCTGGTCCACGACCAACACGGCCTCCAATTGATCGGGTTCGCCGACCTTGCACAGAAGCGTGCCCTCCTGCAAATAGGCCCCAACGTTATAGGGGTCCATTGGGGTCCCAGACCAGGTGGGCAGGATCTCCTCGGGATCTTCGTTGTGCGTCTGCCACGGAGAGGGGAGCACGGTCCCGGCGCGCGGGGCCCTGATGGTCAACTGCTTTCGTTGGCCCTCTTTCTGCCGGAGTTGCTCCCGCTTTGCCTTGAGCGCGTCGAGCATCTCGGGGATGCTGGCGGAGGCCTGCGACTGCTTGTGCCGTTGGCGGCGGAGGGTCTCGAGTTGGGCCTCGGTCTGCTCGCAACTGCCGCGGAGATCGAGGATTTCGCGATCGAGGGCGAGGTTCTCCAACTCGGCAAGCACCTGGCCGGCGACGACCGAGTCGCCCGGCTTCACGCAGATCTTCCGCAGGACGCCCGGCACTTCGACGTAGATCGAGGCGGCCTTGCGCGCGTCCACTTCGAAAGTCGCCACGACGTGATACGGAAACGGCACGAAAAAGATGGCGCCGATCAATAGCACGATCCCGCCGATCGTGGCGTACATGCGCGGTTTCTTCACTTTGTGGAGCCTCCCGGGAACGGAGAGGAACTTGTAGAGTTGGTAGCCGGGCTGGAAGATCATTCCTCCCAGGGCAACCCCGGCCATGATTTGGCCGACCACCTCCAGCCGGTACGGCTTGCCGATCTGGTAGAGAAACAGCAAGATCGAGAACACCACCAGCCACCGATAGCAGGCGGCGGCAACGGAATAGAGGGCGAAGAACAGTTGATTTCGCTTGGGGAGGAACGGGTCTTCGGACGGCTCCAGCCCCAGGAACCACTCGCCCATCTTGTGGCCCAGGATCGAGGTGGCCTTCTGCCGCAGGTTGGGAATCTCGATCAGGTCGGCCAGGATGTAGTAGCCGTCGTAGCGCAGCAGCGGATTGCCGTTGAACACGATCGTGCTCACGCCGCAAACGAACATAATGTTCAGCGAAAGCGTGTTCAATAGGCCCGGCTCGCTGAAATACCACAAGAACGTGGCGATCGAGGCCAGCACGGCCTCGACGTACATGCCTGCGGCGCCGATCGCCGCCCGCTGCCACTTGCTGGGCAGCATCCAGGAATCGGAGACGTTGCAGTACAGGCACGGGGTGAGCACCAGGAGCATGACGCCCAGTTCGTGGCACTCGCCGCCGAAGTGCTTGCACGACAGCCCGTGGCCGAACTCGTGGAAGACCTTGGTCAGCCCCAGCGTCACCGCCAGCCACAGGGCGTTGCCCGGGGTGAAGAAGTTGTGGAAGCTGGGGAGCTTGGCGCGGACGGTGTCGAAGTGCGTGGCGACGAGCGTCAGGGCCGCGGCCATCAGGATCAGCACCACGACCATGGCCAGCGGCGTGAAGAACCAGCGGACCTTGGGGTAGAGCCAGTTGAGGGTGCGTTCCGGGTCGAGCCCTTTGAAACGGATGCAGAGAATGTTGGTGAAGAGATTCAGCATCTCGCGGCGGCGGCGCTCGCCGCGCCGCTTGAGCAACTGGGTTCCCTGTCCCTGGACCCCGGCCAGGATCAACCCGCTGCGATGCAGCATGCCGAGGAACTGCTGGATCTCGTCCAGGGTGATCTTCTGCGGCGGGAACTCGGCTTCGAATCGCTCCTTGATCTCGTCGAGGCTCGTGGCGCCGTCGAGCATGTGGAGGATGGCGTATTCTTCCTCCTGGAAGCGAAAGTACTGCAACCCCACCGGGTCTTTGACGACCCAGTAAACCCGCCCCTGGTAACGCTGGCGCTTCGCCGTCAGGTCGGGGCGCACGCGGATCCGCAGCTTGCGGGCCGAGCTCGAAAGCAGGCTGTCAGCAAGGGTGACCATTACTTCTTCAACTGGATCGACATTTCGGCCGTCATGCCCGGGCGCAGAAGCCAGTAGCCGCCCTGCTGGCGATTGACCACATCGGCCCAGACGAGGAACCGGTATCCGGCCTCGACGACGGGGCTGACGTGCGTGATCGTGCCGTCGAAGGTCGCCTCCTGCCCGTGCGGCAGCACGACCTTGACGGTGACCGGGCGGTTGCTGACGTCGGCCTGGGACAATCGGCTGCCGTCGAGGAAGGCCTCGATGCGGAGGTGGTCCATCTTCACGATCTGGATCACGGCATCGCCGGGCTTGACCCACTCGCCCACTTCCCGCTGCCGCTTGACGACCTCCGCGTCGAACGGGGCGAGGACCTTGCGCCGCTCGACGTCGATTTTCGCAGCGTCCAGTTCGGCCTTGCGCACATCGACGTTGGTCGCGGCGATCTGCAATTGATACTCGGCGTGCTCGACCTCCAGGCCCGAGGCAACCACCTCGGCCTTGAGCCTGAGCAATTCGATGGCAGGCGTCGTGTTGGCGACGAGGAGGTTGGCTTCGACCCCCTTGTCATACGACTTTTCCGCCACGAATTTCTTCGCCTTGGCGTAATTGACGCTGATCAGGTTGCCGGCCTCCTTCTCGGCGGCGAGGAGCTTGTTGTCGGCGACGACCTTGGCGGCCATCGCCTGGCGGTCGTCGAGTTGTGCCAGGAGGTCTCCCTTCTTGATCTGCTGGTTCTCGCGGACCTTGATGTCCACCAGAACTCCTTGCTCCTGGGCAGGGACATCGATCATCTGGATGGGCGTGATCAGGCAATCATGCACCTTGCTCGGATCGGTGGAATCGGCCACGCCGGCGACGTCTTGCCCTGCGCCCGGCGCTCCGGCCAGGGCAAGTCCAAACATCGTTAGCGCAGCACATCCTGCAACCGCGGCCCACGTCCTTCGAGTATTTCGCATGTTTCGATCCCCGTGATTTCGTCGCCGCCTGTTCGGATAGCCTCTTAGAACCATCGGAACCACGACTTGCGTACGAACGCCAACAGGTCGTGGAACCAAACGTAGCCGATCGCCCGGCGTCCGCACTCGACCTTGGCGTTGACGGTCACGCCCGGGCGCATGTCCTCGGATCGCAGGTCCTCCTTGTTGATCGCCACCTTGATCAGCACGGTGTTTCCTTCCTCGCCGCGGACTTCGGCAACCAGGTGTATGTCTTCCACGTAACCGTCATAGGTGTGCCCGGTATCGGTGTACAGGATGTACGGCACGCGCAGCCGGCCTTCCATCTTCTCGCCGGAGATCTCGTAGAGCTTGTCCGACAACTGATCGCCGCGAATGCCGGCAAGGATCGCGTCGACTTCTTTGTCCAGGCGGGCGTCGAGCTGCTCGTTGATTTGCCTGTCGACGTCGCTCTCGCCCGGGGCTACGTCCGCGGACTTCGCGCCACCCCACGGTCTCGCGTCCCCAGATTCGACGTCGCCCGCCGCGCCGCCACCGGCCTGTGCGAGCAACTCGCTGCGGAGCTTCTCGCGGATCTGCTCGCGCATCTTTTCACGCAACACCACGCGGAGTCGATCGCGGACCTTGGCCCAGGCCTCGTTCTGGGCCCGCATGATGTACCCCATCCGATCGTCGGACATGTGGAGCTCGAGTTGCCAAGGGCCTTTCGGGTCCGCGACCCGCATCAGCACCTGGCCTTTCTGGACGGGCCGGTCGATGAGCTTGGTGCGCACGTCCCAGGTGAAGACGACGCCGTCGCAAGGGCTCTTGACCTGGAGTTCTTTCTCCTGCTCGGCATAATTGCGGCGCTGGCGGACGAGGCTGTCGTACTTGGCCTTGGCCGTGAGGTATTCGCCGTCAGCTCGGGCCTTCTCTTCCTGGGTCAGCTTCCGGCCGTCGATGGTGCGCAGCCGATGGGCCTGCTCCATCTGCTCGCGCGTGGTGGCGATCTGGCCGATCAACTGCGTAAGCTCTTCGCTGAGCTTGTTGTTCTTCAGCACGGCCAGCACCTGGCCCTTGGTGCCCGAAGCGGCGTGATCGACCAGAACCTCGGTCACCCGGTCGGCGTCGACTG
Organism: uncultured Planctomycetaceae bacterium; assembly: GCA_964518805.1. GTDB lineage: Bacteria > Planctomycetota > Planctomycetia > Pirellulales > Thermoguttaceae > CALFBP01. Next base: position 3,998 of record CAZFKF010000314.1, read on the forward strand.
CCGCAAAGACGTCGTGCCGCAGGACCGGCTGAAGCTCCCCCTTGGCGTGCAAGCGGAAATCGGCAGGGACGATGCACATGGCCACGATGAGCACGACCGCCGCGATCAGGCCCAAGAGCACCTTGGGAAGGTTCCTCGCCTGTACGATCCAGCGGCTCTTGCCCAAAGCACGCCAGACAGGCATGAGAAACAGGTTCTCGTGCTCCAAGGCGTTGACCATCGCCGCGGAACTGTGCTGGGCGACCACGTCGACCCGGGAGAGCATCTTCTGCGATACGCGGCTGTCCTCGATCTGTTCGACGATCAGCGCGCCCACGGGGCGCGGTGAGTCGTCGGGCTCGTCGGGGCGTTCCTTGTCCTTCTCAACAAGCTGGGCCCGCTTCAGCGGCAGCACCGCGATCATCTTCGTGTGCGATTCGTCGACGTATTCCTGTACGGCGTCTTCGACCTGCGGGGCCATGTCGCGGGTGTCGCCGCTGTACCACATCGGCTCTTCGCTGGCCACGACCACGGTCGCCAGGCGTCCCAGCAGTCGCACGGTGTTCGACCGCTTGTCGACCATGTCCTGACCGCTCACGGCCTCGATATGGCATCGCTCGCCCTTGCGGATGGCCACGCTGACGCGATCGCATTCGATCAGGCGACGCCCTTCGTTGGCGATCGTGTAGGCCGTGTCCCGCGGGTTCAGGCTGCCGTGGACCAGGCGGGTAAACTCCTCGAGCTGGGTCCAAAGACTCTGGCGGTCGGAGAAATGGCGCAACTGGCGGCTGTTGAGGAACTCGCTGGCCAGCGCACAGACTTCCAAGAGGAACCGCAAGTATCCGCGCTGGATCGCCGCGCCGGCCTCGGCACGCTGAAAGACCTCGACCACGCCGACGACTTCGAGCTCCGTCTTCAAGGGACCCAGCACCAGAAGCCAATCGGTGGGGTTGGCCGCTTGGTCGCTGTCGCCGGCCCCGGACTGTGGCGGCACGAGCAGGCCTTCGCCGGTGGTCATCACCTTCTGGAGCAGACGCCCGTGCCGCATCTGGTCTTCTTCGCTCTTCTCGGCCAGACGCGATTCCTGCAAGTTGATCTGGTACTGAAGTCCAATCTGCCCTTGATCTTGCTTCGCCCAGACCACGCCGCCCACGGCCGCCAGGGCCGACAGCACGCGCGGCAGCATCTCGGCATAGAATTCGTCCGGACCGATGTCGCTGCGGGCCAACTGCGCGATCTCGGCGTACAGCGAACGGATTTGCTGTTTGGTCTGTTCGATCAGGCTTGGATCGAGGGGCTGGTCGGTCATGGTGCTCATAGTGACAGGGAGACCCTGGTCCGAGATACTGGCGCCCGCGATTCCGTACACTCGATGAGACCCCGCTGTGGCCAAGGCGCCCCTGGACCGCAGCTACTTCCCGCCGTCACGCAGTCGGTGCTCCTGCGTCTATTTCTGGCGCGGAAACGTCTCGTTCCTCACGTTATGGCATGAACTGCCTTGTCCTGCATTCGAGCTGTCTGGGTCGATGTTCAAGCGTAGGCCCGAGACCCCGCGGGTGCGCGGCTGGCCTCCGATCCACCTGGGAGGTTGTGGAAGGCTGTACGCATTGCGCAAAACGCACGCCTCCCACTATCTGCATCGGAAACCCGCGTGCATTTGAACACTTCTTCGTCACCATTCGTCGAGCCCGAGGGCGGAACCACCAGAAAGATGTATGACTAGAAATCTTCCGCGCTGGGCTGCTCGGCCGCGCCGAGGTCCCTCACCCCTCAAATGCCCATTCTTGGTGGGTGAGTCCCTCGTGCACCGAGCACCGAAGTCACCTTATCGCTACCGTTCATTGTAAAGGCTGCGGATTCTACGACTACGTTCGGTGGCCTTTTTTCGTCCGACCGGCGGCGTTTTGTGGTCGAGAATGACCGTTATGAGGGGTATACATCCGGGATGGAACCCATCCAAGCGCCGGACTTCCAACGCGGGCCTCGGGGAGAGCGGGGGCGTTCGAGCCTGCGTCACGCGGTTGCTGCCGTCAATGTCTCGGCCGACTGCTGGCAAGCCGTGAAGGGACGCACGTCCTGGCCATCGACCCAAGCGATCTCCAACTCCGGCGTGAGACTCAGGTCGATCTCTTCCTGATCCGACGGCTCGAACGGCGGTTCGTCGGGCATCCCCAGGCACTTCACCTTGGGCCGCGCCGGGCAATCGGCGTTGAAATCGATCACGGCGG
>CAZFKF010000315.1:0-6201 GCA_964518805.1 uncultured Planctomycetaceae bacterium
CTCCAGGCTCAGGAACAGGGCGTTATGGTCATTGAGCTGGTCGAGCACAGGGACCATGGAATCGGTGAGGGTGTCGGTCCACATCAGAAGGTTCATTCCGAAACGCATCGTGGGTGTCTCCTTGAGAAAGCGAGGTCCGACGGTCCCATCAAGTCGGCTTTGCGGCGATCGACCAGATGCCGGGCCTCGGGAAGAAGGGCAACGAAATCCTCCGGTAGTTCGGGCAGCCGCACCCGCCGCATGACCTGGTTCAGCCGCCTAAGCAGTTTCGCATCGTCGAGGTAATCCCACAAGATCCTCTCCTGGCAAAACGCACGGACCATCCACGCCAGCCGATCCGTAGACCGTTGGGCCAGGCGATTGACCTCGTCCTGCACGCGCCCCGGGTCAACGAGATCGAGAACGCGATAATAGTCGTTCAGCCGGGCGGGGTTCTCGGCGATCAGGGAGGCGTCCAGCAGGACCTCGACCAGAAGGTGGCCCAGGAAGGCGGGACGCAAGCCCTGCGGTTCTACGAGAATGTCGCGCGAGGATGCCGCAATGGCCAGCGACATTTCGACGAAGGCCCGGTTCTCGTGAAACCGGGCATCGTCGTGTAAGTGTTGGAGAATGCCCTGGGCCAGAGCCGCCGTCTGTCGATCGGCGTCGGCAAGCTTGGGGGCCAGGTGCCGCCGACGGACGCGGACCTGCCGATCGGCCACCGTGAGCCAGTCCGGCACCCCCGTCCCTGCGATGAAGTAGGGATCGGACGTGTCGAGAAACCGGACGGCGTGGGCAAAATAGTTCATGCTCAGGCACAGTCTAACGCATACATGGCGATCGTATCAAACGGGTCGGCCTGGAACTGAACGTAGGGGCCCGCCGGAGCGAACGCCCGTCGAACTCAAGAAAGCGCGACGATCCATGGGGATTTCCTTTGCGAGTGTGGTCGCCTGCGTCACTTGGCGTATTTCTTGATGGCCGCCTGGTGGAACGTGGAGAGAATTCGCTTGCCGTCGCGCGAAGGCGTGAGCAAGGGAGTGGGCGTCGGCGCCAGATCCGATTTGTCAGCGTTCGGCTTGTAGGCCGTGGCGAGACGGCGGACCTGCGCTTTGCTGGGCCAGAAAGTCGTATCCTCCGTGCCCAGCGGCTGGAAAAGCCGTTTCTGGAGGAAGGCTTCGTAGGGCATTCCGCTTGCCACTTCGACGATGCAGCCGGCGGTGTCAACGCCTGGGTTGTTGTACTCGAACTTGCTGCCCAGCTCGAACTTCAACGGCGCCGAGGCGTATCCCCGCACGGCAGTCAGCAGCCTGGTGACGTAAAGGGTTACGGAGTTCTTCTTCATTGCGGGCACATCTGGCATTCGGGGAGATAACATCCGCATCGCTGGTCTCAACCTATTTCGGTCCTGCGCTCCGGGCCGCAAACACGCGCCGGGCCTCTTCGGGAGTCATCGCGGGCACGGCGGGCGGCATGCGATCCGAGAGGGCGTATTCGACCAGGCAATCCAGGAGGTGTCCCGCCTCGGGCAGCCGATGGCGCAGGCCGTCGAGCACGCGGAACGAGCAGACCACGAGGCGGCCGTTGCCCACGCGACCTTCGCAGATCATGCCGACCCGATAGAGCTTCCAACGGTTGCGGGGCTCGCTCCAGTCGGATTTCAGGGCCGGGTCGTAGTCACCCGACATTCCCCAGACGACCGGCGCCAACTTCTCGCGCTCGAGGGAACCTCTGTCCGTAATGTCCAGGGCTTCGACCGCGTCGCCGAACAGGCGGTAGAACTGGTAGGAGCAGAACCCCCGGTGCGGAAAACCGGCCACGGCCGGATGGTCCTCGATATAGGTCCCGGTGCTGCGAATCCAGGGGGCCCAGAAGGTGAAGCGTCTGGCCCGGGCCAGGGTTCCTTCTTCAGCCAGGAGAAGCACCGTGCGCCCTTGAGTTAGATGGCCTTCGACTTCCGGGGTCAGACGATTGGCCAGCACAACCCGCGGCAGCGGCGATGCCGGCGCGGCGGAAATCGCGTACCGCTGATCGATCTCCTTGACGCCGGTGAGATTCACGAGTGGTTTGCCGAGCAGATCGCGGCGCGAGCGCGGCATCACCCAGAGGTCCCATTGGTTCTCCTGGCGGCACGTCGGGCTCTCCAGACGCGCATGCAATCGGACAGTGCGGCCGGAGGCTGCTTCGCACGGCCCCAGCGTGGCAACGCCCAGCGGTTTGACCTCGCCCGGCCTGACCTGGATCGATTCCTGCACGCCGCGTTGGAGGATCTGGCCCTGCTCTCGGACTTCCCAGAAGAGCTTGCCGTTCTCGATCGGCCGGATGCCGTAGTGCGAGATGCTCAGGGTGACCTTCTTGGGTTCCCCTGCGGCGAGCACCCGCTGCTCGGGGCCCGCATCGAGCAGCAGGACCGTTTCGCGGTTGAACGGGAGGAAGGCGGCCGGATCGGGGAACTTGGCCGGCTCGTAGAGCAGGTTGAAGATGCCGAGGAAGTTGGCGTCGCCCTCGGGTCCGGCGGGCGTGTCGGTCATCAGCCACAAGCCGAATCCGTCCATGGTCGGCGAACTCCGCGCCGCCTCAAACATCTGCTTCAAGTAGAGATAATAGTGGTCCACGGAGCGCTGATAGACCGCCGGATACTTCTCCGTGAGGTTCAGATCGGCGATCTCGCGGCGGTGGTGCGACAGGTAATTGTCGTCGCGAAACACGCCGGTGAACTTGCGATCGACCGTGAGATCGGGCAAGGGGCCGATGTAGGTGTTGGGAAACTCGTGCCAGATGTGGGGCAGCTTGTCGTAGCGGTCGTCCTTGATCGGTAGCGTGACGACGTTTCCGATGTGGCCGTCGACGGGGACGATGCCCAACTGAATCCTGACGCTCTTGTCCGGCTTGCCGTTCAGGAAGAGTTTTAGCACGGTTCCGTCGTAGGCGATGCCCACGTGGTTCCACTGGCCGGCGGCCAGCGGCGCCTCGGAGGTGAGAAAATTGCCCCAGTAGCTTCCCAAGACAATCCGGCCGCTGGCGTTCTGGCCGTCGAGCGCAACCAGCAGGGCGCAGCCCGTACTCGCCGCTCCGAACGAGAAGCTGTTGCCCCAGTCGTTGACGCGGAAGGCGTGGGGCTTGGCCCATAGCGAGAGGCTGAACGGTGCGTTGCCAACGGCGAACGTGTCCGCAGCCACCTTGCGCAGGCTCACGCCTTTGGCCATAGCGCCGGTGCGGATCGCCCCGCCCGATCCCTGCGGATCGAGCGCGCCCGGCTGATTCAGGTTCTCGGCCTTCATCGTGGCGTCGTGACGTCCGTGATGGTCGTGGCCGCTGGAGTCTTTCGCCTCGCCGAGCGCGGTCTCGTCGAGCCGCCAATAGCCCGACGGCTGCAAGGCGCGGATCGCCGCCGCATAGGGAGCCCCGGCCGATCGGTCGGCGGCTTTCGCCATGTCGGCATCGCTCAGCGCCCGTTTGAAATAGGCCACCTCGTCGATCAGGCCGTCGAACGGATGATCCGAGGGTGGGCTGTTCTGCGAGTCGAACTTCGCCCGCTGGGTGATGATGTCGGTGGGAAACACGTCGGCCCCGTCCGAGGCCACGAAGAACCGCGTGGGGTCGAGCCGCTTGAACGTGTCGTGCGCGAAGCGGACGTAGTCCATCCATTCGCGGTCGGGGCTGACGCCCTGGCATTCAAACAGCTCGTTCCCGGAGCTCCAGATGTACCACGAAGGACGATTGCGATAGGCCCTGGCGATGCGCGCCACCTGGCTCTTCAAAAGCGGAATCATCGGCTTCGGTTTGTGGTAGACGACGCCTTCGCACATGACGAGCACGCCCACTTCGTCAGCCGCCTCGAAGTATTCCTGGATGGGCACGTGGGAGAGGAACCGCACGCCGTTGAATCCGTAGCGTTTGATCTGGCTCAGGCGCGCGCGGTAGACTTCCTTGTCGGGCTTCTGCGTGCCGGTGAGGATCTCGAACGTATCGTCGCCCAGCCCGCGAACGAAATAGGGCCGGCCGTTGAGCAGCAGTTCGGCTTGCTTGCCCACCTCGAACTGCCGCATGCCAAACCGGTCGCGCACCGAATCCACGGGATTTCCCTCGCGTGCAAGCACCACCTCGACGCGATACAGGAATGGGTCTTCCGGCGACCATGGCCGCATGTCGGGGATCTGGACGGCGACCACGGCCGGGTCGCTCTCCTGCCTGCCGGCGGCCATCGTGACTGTGGACTGACCGTCAACGCTGCCGTCTCCGCTGGACGGGGCGATATGCACGCGCAATGCGCCTTGCCACGCGCGGGCCGTGTCCTGGCGGCGGAGCGTCACTTGCACGCGGGCCGTCTTGTTCTTCACATCGGGAATGACGAAGAGGTCGTCGATCGCCGGGTCGGAGCGGGCCTCCAGAAAGGCCCCGCGATACAGCCCTCCCCACCGCCCGATGAAATTGAACATGCCCACCGGGGCCGGGCTCGCGCTGTCGACACAGCAGGCCACGACGTTCTCCGCGCCGGGCCGCACGTGCGGCGTGACGTCGAACTCGTAGGGGGCGATGAATCCGTCCACGGTCCCTGCCCGAACGCCGTTCACGCAGACCTCGGCGGTGTTGCTGGTTCCACCCAGATGCAGCCAGATCCGCTTTCCCGCCCAGTCGGCCGGCACTTGGACGGTGCGGCGGTACCACGCCTTGCCCTGGTAGTCATGGCGCAGCCAGCCGTGTGCCGGTCCGAAGCCTTGGGCCTGCCAATTGCCCGGCACGTGGATCCGGTCGGGATAATCGGCCCCAGGCAAGGACCATTTCTGGTCCGCCCCTTCATTTTTGGGATCCATGCGGAACTGCCACGTTCCGTTCAGGTCGACGCGCGGCCGCATCGACTGCCCGAGCGCGGGACTATGCGCAACGTTCATCGCGACAAGACCGCCGATGCAGGCCTTCCAGAATGCCCATATTCCCCGCCGCCTCGTTCCCACGCTCTGCGTCCCGGCGGCGTTACGCCGCGGAGCGGCCGGGCGTGCATTCCCGCGCAGAGCGTGGGAACGAGAATGACCCCAACGCGTCACCGGGGACATGCGATATCTCCTTGTTGGCTATGTAAGTGGCAGCGAACGCCGAGTCACCCAGTGAGGCCGGACATCGCGGCCAGGAAACGCTCCACCTCTTCACGCGTGTTGTAGTGTAGCAGACCGATGCGGAGGAGTCCCTCGGGCTCCAGGCCGAGGGACTCGGTCAGCGGCAGGGCGTAGAAATTGCCATGCCAAACGAAAAACCCCTGGGCACCGAGTTGCTCGGCCATCTGCCGCGGCGTCAAGCGGCGGTGTGTGATGGCCACGGTGGGCACGCGCCCGGCCCGCCGCGCCGCGTCCACGATTCCCCAGATCTTCACCTCCGGCATCGCGGCCAGTCCGTCGAGCAAGAGATCGCACAAACCTCGCTCGTAGTCGACGATGGCGGCGTAGGCCGTTTCGAGGGCCGCCCGACGGTTGGCCGCCCGGGGCTCGATGGTCCGGCCCAACTCGGCAAGATATTCCACGGCGGCCATGGCGCCGGCGATTCCCTCGTGGTTCTGAGTGCCGGTCATCCAGCGGCCGGGGAGGGCGTTGGGGGCGGGCCGGACCTTGTAGGCCGGCAGACGTTCGAGCGCGTCGCGCCGTCCCCAGAGCACGCCCACGTGCGGCCCGAAGAACTTGTACGCCGAGGCGACGAGGAAATCGCACCCCAGCCGGCCCACGTCGATCGGGCCGTGCGGGGCGTAATGGACCGCGTCGACGTACACCATCGCCCCAACGGCATGGGCCATGCTCACGATCCGCTCGATGGGATTGATCGTGCCCACGGCGTTCGACGCGTAGCCGACGGCCACCAGCCGCGTCGTTGGCGAGAGCTTCCGGGCCAAGTCATCCAGGTCGAGCGTGCAATCCTCAGGCCGGACTTCGACGTGATGCACCGCGGCTCCCGCATCGCCGGCCGCCATCGCCCAGGGCGTCACGTTGGCGTCGTGATCCAGCCGGCTGAGGAGCACTTCGTCGCCCGGCTCCCACGCGCGGGCCAGGGCGCGGGAAAGGGCGAACGTGAGGCTGGTCATGTTCTGGCCGAAGACGATCGTGCCCGAGTCGCTGGTGCCAAACAAGTCGCCCAGGGCCCCGTGCGCGGCTTCGAGCAACTCGTCGCTCTCGCGGCTGGTGAAGAAACACCCTCCGTGGTTGGCGTTCACGTGGCCGAGGTAATGGCCGACCATGT
>CAZFKF010000316.1:0-6191 GCA_964518805.1 uncultured Planctomycetaceae bacterium
CAAACGCTCGGATGGCCTCACTCGATCCAGCAGGACGTTCCGAACGGCACCTGTATCTTCGGTGCTATGGCCAAGTACCGCCTGTATCGCCGATTGGGTCAGGAGGTTCAGTGGGTGCAGGGTGGCGAGACGTTGGCCCGCAAGAATCTGGTTCTGCTCGTGGTTCGCGGTCGATACGCGGGGCGGGTCATGGACGCCAACGCCTTCTCGGTCTGGACTGATGGCCAGTCGTGATCCTCTAGCCCATAGAAGGGAAACGCCCTATTATGAAGACCATCGAAGTTGAAATCGACGGCTCGCACAACGAGAGCCTTTCTTTCCGCCCTCTCCCCGGCCGAAGAATCCGCGGCCGCTTCGACCTGAACCGCGTGGCCGAGCCGCTTGCCCGGCTGAAGACAATGGAGTACCCGCAGCCGATTCCCGGCCAACGGCTAGGGATCGACGCGGAGGGCCGGGGGTACGTCTCCGAACCTCTCCACGCCCCGGAGAATGCTCCGATTCGGGAACGCATCCAGAAGCAGTCGATGCGACTTCCGCCCGAGATTGAAATGTTCGAGGCCATCGACGTTTCTAGCTGGTTGTTCTGGCTCCAGAAGGCCGTCGAAGCGGGAGTGGCCCGGTTGATCAAGGGAGAATTCCCCTCCGAGCTACCCACCGAGCCGAGGAAGAATTTCATCATGGCCCCGCCGAAGCCGACGGACACCTTGCGCCTCACCGCGGCCATCGAGCGTCAAAACGATTTAATGGCCCAACTCCTCAAGCAGATGGCGTCTAAGAAATGAGATGGTTTCAAAGACTTCTCAGCCGTTGGGCAGAAGCCGAAAGCCGCGAGTTGATTGCGAAGCAGCGGTTTGAGCTGGACGTTGCGAAACGTCAACTCGCGGCCTCTTCGGCCGAAATCGAAACCCTCGCGGCCGTTATCGCACGCGACCGCGAACGAATCAGGGCCGAAGGCGCAGCCTACGCCCGACAACGAGCCGAAGCGGAGGGCACTACCAATGAGCGCATTACTGAAAGCGTTTGCTGACTCGGAACGTAGCTACATCGCGGCCAAGTCGGCTGTATCCAACGCGACCAGCCGACTCATGGCCCAGGGGCCGTCGGGGCTTCCGCTCCAGCGCACGGACCTCACGAAGGCCGCAGAGCAGTTGAAGCATTTCATGGGCTGGGTGTACGCGGCCATCCGGCCGATAGCGCAGCGTATTGCGGGCCAGCCGATTCGCGTGGGAAATATCCGCGGACCCCGGCGAACGAAGACCGTATGGCAAGACGCCAAGCCGCTGAACTCCCACCCGCTGCTCGACCTTCTAGCCAACCCAAACGATCTTGGCGTGGCTTGGAGCCTAATGTACGTGACCGTGGCGAGCCTTGAATTGACCGGCCGCTGCCTTTGGTGGCTTCCTGAGAAGAAGGCGATATACGCCATACCCACAAGTTGGATCGTCGGTTTCGAGGGCTCCACGAAGATTGAAAGCTTCGCAGTTAGAAGCCCGTACCTCGGAGAGCAGTTCTCGATTCCGGCCGAAGAGAGTTGCTATTTCAGCTACCCTGATCCAGCAGACCCTCACGGGGCCGTATCTCCTCTCCAGGCCGTGGGCGGGGCCGTGGACGCAGACGAGGCGATGACGGATTCTCAGATCAGTATGTTCCGTCGTGGTATCCACCCCAGCCACGCTATCATCGTCGGAAAGCAGCCCCACCCCGACATCCCGGGAGGACTCCGGCCCCAACTCACTCCAGCCCAACAGCGGCAAATCATCGGGGCGATTCTCAAGCGATATCAGGGCACCTCGAAGCACGGCGAACCGATCATTCTCGATGGACTGATCGAGGATGTGAAGTCCCTTTCCTTGACGCCCAAGGAAATGGACTGGATCAATTCGGGGAAGGTCACGAAAAGCCGCATTTTTCAGGCGTTTGGCGTCAATCCGATCATTTCGGGTGAGGTTGAGCAGGCCAACCGAGCCAGCGCAACCGCGGCCGACAAGCACTTCGTCGATTTCACGATCAATCCGAAAATAGAACTCATGAGCCAGGTAATGACGGAGTACCTGGGGCCGATGTTCGGAAACGTCGTCGTGTGGATCGAGCCCTGTCTATCGGACGACACCGATATGCGGCTCAACTGGGCGCAGCTTCTAGCCATGAACGGGGTGCTTACGGCGAACGAATTGCGGGAGCTATCGCCCTTGGGGTTGAAGGCCGATTCGACCTTTGACCATACGCTAGTGGGCGGTCAGAACATGGGAACCACCAACCCAATCGAGGCCGGTATAAAGGCAATCTTCCGCAATGAGATAGCCGACCTCGGGGCGCAGGACATCTTCAATCGGCTCAACCTCCCGAGCGGCAACGGCGACGTTTGACCCATCCCCCAATAATCTTCCCGCTTCTAGTTGATTACTATGGTCGTGGTAGCCATACTGATGCCCATGAAGACCGCCAAGTAATGTGAGTCTAGAGACGCCACCGGCAGGGGAGTCGTCAGATGTCGCTCGTTTGTCCATGTTGCTCCCACCCAGTCGAACACGACACGGCTCTTGTTGGAGAGACAGTGAAGTGTTCCCGTTGCGGACTTCGGTGGAGTCCGGGCCGCGTGACAAGGCAGCGTTCCCACGGAGAGTCGTCTACGCCTGCGCCCAGCCCCGAACAGGACACGCAACTGCGTTGTCCCGTCTGCAAGACAACGGATGTTCGACGAGTCTCATTGTTATTCAAGCAAGGTACAACATCAATACAAACGGGTAGCACTACTATTGGGGGCGGCACTTTCGGCGGTCATCCTGGCGGTGGCGTTGGCCAGACATCAACGACTGGAAGCCAGCAATCCCTCCTCGCGAAAGAGTTGACACCGCCTCAGACGAAAGCGCCTGGCGGTGGTGGATGCGTCCTGGTCATAGGCGTCATCGTTCTCGTCATCGGGATACCGGACAGCATCTGGCCAATGATGCTCGCTGGTGGGCTAGTGACCATCCTGGGCCTGCTCTTCTTGGGGAAGGCACTGGAGTTCGACAATAACGAATATCCGAAACTGATGGCCGCATGGGAGCGGTCTTTCCTATGCATGCGGTGTGGCCATCGCTTTGAGTCTTCACTGTGATTGGGCTAGATCGGCTTCGTCTTTCCAAGGGAAAACTCTCCATGGCGTTCAGCGGACTCGCGGACGCACTAATAGAGATCGTGTACCAGAAACGGAGGTCATAGCCGCTACTTAAACTATGATTACTACCCTAAGCTCACCAGACCCTTCCGGTAGTTAACATAGTTCCGATAGCGGCGCAACGAAAAAGCCCCGGAAGGCGATTAGCCAACCGGGGCTTCTCTCTTTCGCCCGCGGCCGCGGGGATCGCTACTTCGACTTTTCGACCAAGATATCAGTCGGCCTCGTGAGCTTCAGTACGCCCACGGCCTCTGCCGTCTCCAGAGCACGCCGGACGGCCGACGTGGCTGACGAGATTTTCGACTTCCCGCCGTGCTCGACGAAGAGGTCATTCGCCTCCTTCGCCAACTCGCCCAGCGAGGTCTTCCCGCTGACCCCGGCCACGACCTGGTTGGCCACCTGCCGCCAGTTCAGCCGCTTGACCTTCGGGGCCTTCTCTTCCGCGGTCTTCTTCTCGATCTGCTTAGCCATGACTCGTTCTCCCTTTCAATCGCCCCCGACCGCTCCGGTGACCGAGAGGCCTGCCAGGGAGAATCGGCCGACGCGGAGCGGACCGAGGGCAGTATTGTTCGTTCGGGTAGGTTGGCAGGCCCCCAGAACGTCGGAAAGTATAGCCCCGCGTGCTGGGGGAATAAATACCTTCCGAGGGGGATATCTATAGACCCCCACTAGGGGTTAGACCTTCCCGCCCCTAGGCCCCGGAGAAGGCCCGTAGAGGGCCGGGAGAGCCGAAGGACTCCCTAGCCCTGGGGGAGGCCGGGAGGCCGGGAGGCGATGCCGAGCGATGCCGGGCGGGAGATTCTCGGAAGGCCCCCGGCCGGTCTTCTTTCCCCGAGGCCCGGCCGACTAGCTTTCTCACCTACTCGGGGGGTTACGAGGGCGGGGGCGTTACCTTAGAATCCGTTAAAGTAACCGCGGACGAAGGTGAAAGGGGACTGAAATGCTGGACACGATTCGGGAACGATTGAAGGCGGTTCACGTCCTCGTGATCGACCAAGACGCATCCACGGTCGATGTGCTCGACTGGGCAGAGATTCGACGGCGGGCCGAAGCCGACACGGGCGGACAATCCCTGACGGTCATCGACCTGGCAAGGGCTCTGAGGGCCTTCGCCAATCGGGTCGGAGCCAACGACCGTACATTCACGCTCAACGATATTGCGGTGTTGGCTTCGGTTGAGTACGCCCGTGCATATAATTGGATGGGGCAAGGAATCCTCACCCCGTCGATTCGAGTCAAGAGCGGACGGTCACGCCACACTGGCCCTCTCTTCAGCTATGCCGATGCCTTTGTGGCAAGCGTCTGCGCATCGCTTAGGCCCGGACGTGGCGGCACCCCGTTGCCGATTGTTAGAAGGGCCGCGGAACTGTTGCGCTTTGTTTTAGATATCGAGCCGACGAGCAGTTGCAACCTGCCCGCCGGCTCTCACCACCAACCCTGTTAAGGAGAGTTGTATGGCTAGGAACGATTCTACCTCGAAACCGAAACCCATACGAGCGGTGGCATACGGCCGGAAATCGACCTTGGAGGAGAGTACCGAAAAGAGCATCGCCGATCAAATTGCGCGAATCAAGGCCCTCGCTCCGCCCGATGGGGGAAAGTACGACATCGCCCGTTGGTACACCTCGGACAAGGGCGTGCCGGGGTGGAAGCGGGGCGCAAAGCGGCCCGACTTCTTCCGACTCGTCAACGAGTTGAAGGAGACGGGAGCGAAGGCGATTCTTGTTGACGACATGGACCGGTTCAGCCGGGCCGATCAATTCGAGGTCATGCACGAGGTGCAGGAGCTTCGGGAGCACCACGGCATTCGGTATATCCACGCCGCGAATCAAGGTTGCATGGACCTCATAACGGACCAGTGCGCAGCGATGAAGATCGCAATGTATGCGATGTCGGGCCATGAGTTTTCTACTAGGCTCTCTCGGCGACTGGCGAATGCGAGGCTCGATGCCGCATTGAAGGGACATCGCAGCGGCGGCCGTGCTCCCTATGGCTTCACCATGGCGGGTGAGGACGGCAAGCCGATCACGCCAGAGACCCGCCATGACGCGAAAGGAAAGGAGCGGCGGGGCAAGCTTTTGATCTTCGGTGATCCCAAGGAGGTTCGCACCGTTCGGTGGATCTTCGATCAGTTCGTCAATCGTCTCAAGTCGATGAACTGGATAGCTGCCGATCTGAACAAACGCGGCATCCCGGCAAGTCATGGAGGCAAGTGGTATGTAGCCGCAATTAAGGAGCTACTACAACGTCGGGAGTATCGCGGGGACTTCAGTTACAACGCAAAGAAGTCGGGCGAATTTCACATAATCAATGGCGAGCGCAAGGTGGTTCCCGTCAACCGCTATGACGAGCAGGAGCAGGAGCGGAAGCGGTGGAAGCCCACCGACGAAGGCCGGATCATTATAGATAGCACCCATCGTCCAATGGTCAAGCCGAGTCTCTGGGACGCAGCGCAGGAGCGGTTGTCTTCCTTCTCGTTGAAGGGAACCCGAAGGCCACGGGCCGATGGCTACCCTCTGTCGCGGATTCTCGTCTGCGACCACTGCGGGAAACCAATGTACGGCTGCCACCCGACCGGCCGTAAGCACCGCGTATACCGCTGCTCAACAAATGCGAAGAAGGGTATGGGTACATGCGGCACTTATGAGATTCGAGAGGAGTTGATTCTGCCGAAGGTCATGAAGATGCTCGCGGAGGAAATCAACGACATCCACGCCCTCTTGAGCCGACCGCCAGAGGACCTTATCGACCCCGACAAGCACAAGGAGGAAGACCACGCGGCCGCGCAGAAGGGTCGCGACAAGCTGGCCGCTCAGATCAAACAGGCCACGCGCAACGTCATGCTTTGCGACGATGAGCGAACACGTCGGGAGATGGACCAAGAGATCACGGCGATGCGTGACGAGTTGGCGAAGCTGGACGCACGCCTAGCGGACCAAAGGCCCGGCACTAAGCTGCTCAAGGTGGACGGCGAAGTGGTCGAGATCACGAACTACACCAACGAGCAACTGGAGGCGATCAATCGGTGGTG
>CAZFKF010000317.1:0-6180 GCA_964518805.1 uncultured Planctomycetaceae bacterium
GGGTGGCAAGCGCTGCGGACGCTCTGGCAGTATCGGAATTGGTGCCCCCACCCGGGAGGCGCCGGCGAAGCATCCGGGGTTGCAGCGTCTTCCACGGCAATGGAGAATGGAAGGAAGGGTGGTTTGGGGGTCGTGAGGCAGGTTTTCCCTTTTCGGTCCGATCATTTCCGAGGAGGCGCGGCCATGTTTCCCCAGACGAGGAACGGCAAAGCGCGGAGGGGTTTCACGCTAGTGGAACTCTTGGTCGTGATGGGCGTCATTGGCGTTCTCGTCAGCCTGACGATGCCGGCTGTGCAGCGTGCCCGGGAAGCGGCGTCGCGGACTCGTTGTGTCAACCGTCTGCACCAGATCGGGCTTGCCTTGCACAAGCACCACGATAGTTTCGGCGCGTTTCCGGGTAATGGCGGCTGGGACCAGAGCCAGCAGATCGCAGACGTGAACGGGAACCAGACCTACATCTCCTCTACGGACGACATGAACGGCAACGGCCCGACACAGTATTTTTGGGGCGTCGGCGATCCCAAGCGTCTTGGGCCGGACCAGCCCGGCAGTTGGGCCTTCTCCATTCTCCCGCAGATTGAGCAGCCAAACATTTTTCAGCAACGCGATTGGAGGGTGCCAGTCGAGGTGTATGCGTGCCCAAGCCGGCGGTCGGCAGTGGCGATGAAGGCCCCGTTGATCGACGATTATGGCAGTTACGTGAGTGGCGGCTGGCCGTGGGGCAAGATCGACTACGCTGCCAACGCCTTGGTGGTGCCGAACCGCCCCAAGGTTCTTCGCTTCGCCGACATCGTGGACGGGACCTCGCCCACGATGTTGGTCGGTGAGAAATCGGTGGACCCGAAAAACTATCTCACGGGGACCTGGTACTTCGACGAGCCGTTTTTCGCGGGGGGCTCGGCAGGGACGGCCCGCTTCGGCACCAAAGTCCTTCAGGATGCGCCGGGAGTGAACTTCCAGAACAACTGGGGATCGGCGCACCCCGGGGTCTGCAACGTCCTGTTCTGCGACGGGCACGTCAGCGGCCTGTCGTTCGCCACGGACCAGAGCGTTGTTCAATCGCTATTGACGCCCAATGGGAGAGAGGTGGTCCCACAGTATTGATCGCGTGCGACGGGCCTCGATGGTCCGGGAGGAGTGCTGGTGGCAAGAGTCCGGGGAGGGGAGGCGGATGGACAAGAGCAGGGATCGTCTTACCGCCGCTGGGCTTGCCCTTGTCCTCGCGCTCGGCGCGGGGCTCCGCTGGTACTACGTCACGGACCGGAGCATCTGGTTTGACGAGGCATTCACGTGGCGGATGATTCAGTATCCCTTCTGCGAGATGCTCCGCCGGATTAGCCTCGATAACAGCCCTCCGCTCTATTTCGTCCTGCTGAAGTATTGGTCCGCGTGCTTTGGCGACTCGCTGCTGGCGCTTCGCTCCTTGAGCGTCGTGATGGGCGTGGTGACGATTCTCGCGATGTTTCTGTTTGTGCGCACCGCCACGACCGCGCCCGTGTGCGCCAAAACTGACCGGCGGGCGAACGACGGCCGAGGCTCGGAAGCAGCCCTGTTTGCCGCGATACTTGTGGCGATCAGTGCCTTCCAAATTCGCTGGTCTTGGGACGCCCGGCCGTATGCCTTGGGGACATCGCTCGCACTGCTGTCAAGCTGGGCTCTTCTCCGCGCACTATGGTCGGCGGAGCCGTCGGGACGATGCTGGTACGTGTACGCCGCCCTGACAGTATTGTTCGCTTACACGCACTATTTCGCCCTCTTCGCCATCGCAGCGCAAGCCGGGTTCGTCCTGTACGCTCTCCTTCGTGCTACCGAGGGAAGCGTGCGGCGGCTTTTCCAAATGCCCACCGCGCACGAAGCTGCTCTGGCTTTCGGCTTGATTGGGCTGTGTTGGCTCCCTTGGCTGCCTTTTTTCTTGCGGCAGATGTCCCAGGTACGCGGAGACTTCTGGATTCGTCCCGTCCAGGAATGGGACGTGGCCCACACCCTGTATCAGATGTTTGTGGAACCGGAGAATGCCACCCTGACGGTAACGGCATCCTTGTGGGCTTTAGACCTGTGCGTGCTAGGATGGCTGCTTCTCCTGTGGCGGGCTGGGCAGGACGCCGTATACGTGGCCGCCTGTGCCCTGACGCCGATCGGACTCTGCATCCTCTTGGACTCGTTTGGCGTCCATCTTTTCTTGCTCCGCTATTTGCTGTTCGCCCATCTATTTTTCCTCGCGGGATTGGCGATGCTGGTCAACCGGATTCCGCTGCCGATTGAGCGGCGAGTTATCGCTGGCCTGATCGCCGCGTGGGGCCTCTTTGCGTGGTTCTCGTTTGCCGAGAAGGCGGACTTTGCACGCTGTCCCGGAGCCCGAGCCGCAACCGAGTGCATCGTGCGACAGGCTGATCCCAAAGAGCCGGTCGTGGTGAGTTCGCCGTTTTGCTACCTTCCAATGTTGTACCACTTGCGCGATCGCGGCCACTGCTATCTTTACCGGGGCGAAGGAGCCACTCCCCACTACTTGGGCACCGCCGTCTTGCGGCCGGAGGATGTTATCAGTGCCCGCGACCTGCGGGATTCGCAAAACTCGCGGCTCTGGTTCGTGGATACAACCAACGACGTTGGACGTGTTCGCGAAATCCCGGCGCTGAATCCCAGAAAGGCGCAACAGGAACAAGTTTTTCGTGAAGTCTTCGGGTTGGGAGACATCATCGTCCAGCAGTATGTCGAGCCGATTCGCGTCCCGCATTCTTAGGCCGGAACAATGGTTAATCCGTTGGACTATCTCCCTGGCTCGCGAAAGTTGTGGCTCGGCCTGCTGGCCGTTGCTCTTGTGGCCTCGTTGGTTGCTCGGCAAGTCTACATACACCACCGACACATGTCCTACTTGAATCTCACGCTCGGCTGCACCAAAGTCAAAGGAGTGGCCGAGTCCGGCTTCCACTTTCAAGAGGAAACGGATTCCAAGCCGTTCCGCTGGACCAACGGCGACGCCAAGCTCCTGGTTCCCATCAACCCCCGGCACCCTCCTCAACGATTGTGGATCAGCATCGAGACCTTTCGTCCCAAAATAACCGCGATCCGTTTTCAAGTCCTCGTCGATGGCACCACGCAGTTCGATGGGACGGTCCCGCCCGGGAAGTGGGAGACGACCCTTGATCTTGCCTCGCATCAATTCACCGACCCGACCATGATCGAACTCCGCAGCGCCACCTTTGTCCCGAAGGGCGCCATGGACAAGGGCAAGAACACCGACACACGCGTGCTCGGCGTCCAAGTCAAGGGCATCATGTTCCAGCGCGATGAAAAGTAATATGGATCACCGAGCACCATCGAAGCGGATTCTGCGCTTGCTCGCCTGCCTGTCGCTGGCGTGTCTCGCGATTGTCTGGCGGGGGCAGGTTTGGTTGACCGCGCTACAGCCAGGGACGTATTACCAACGGCACTTTCTTCCAGACTTCTTCCAGGAGTGGGCCTCCGCCCGCAACTACTTTGCCGGCCTCCCGATTTACACGTCGCAAGAGGTAACACTTCCTCTTTACCTTGGAGAGCAGAAGGCCGCGGACGACACACTGTTCATCAAGGTCAACGCGCATCCCCCTTCGTCGGTGCTCCTGGCACTTCCCTTCGGAAAGTTGGACTACGCCGAGGCTTTCCTGCTTTGGAACGAGATAACTCTGATTCTATTCGGCGCAAGCATCTGGCTCGTCCTGCGCGCTTTGGAAATGGACACCTCCGTGCGGACTGGCCTGGTGATCTTCGCGTTTCTGCTCTTTTGCCACCCATTGTGGAGCCAAATCCAGCAAGGGCAATTGACCATTGTGGTTGCCTTCCTGGTTACGCTGTGCTGGTTCCTGGACCGCTCTGATCGGCCTTGGTTGGCAGGCATCGCGCTGGGCGTCGCCACCGCGCTAAAGCTCTTCCCGGGATTCCTGTTTCTTCCCCTTATTCTGCGCGGGCGTTGGAAGGCAGTATTCGCCGGGACGGCTTCCCTCGTCGGCGTAAGTGCCTTGACCCTTGCCGTGCTGGGACTCGGCACTTATCGGGATTATGTTTGCGACGTGCTCCCGATTATGAGAACCTACTTGGGCATGTGCCATAACCTGTCCCCCTGCGGCGTTTGGCACAAGTTGCTGGTGCCTGCCGCGCACTGGATGCCGGTCGATTTTACCTCGGGTTCGCCGTACCCCTTTGCCGGTTCTTGTGGTTACGTAGTCACGTCCGGCATTATCGTCTCGCTGGTTTCCCTGATCGTGCTGCGGGCGAAGGACGACATCGACCTTTCTTTTTCGGCCTCGATCGTGGCGATGCTGCTGGTCTCGCCGATTACCTGGGATCACTACCTGTTGCTGCTGGTCTTGCCGATCGCCTTGCTCTGGCGGAGGCTGCCGCGCTCTGGAATCGCCTGGCCAATGTTCCTGTTTGTTGTGTTTCTGTCTTGCATCGAGCCGTTCGTGGTCATGCAGCATTGCTTGATTCTAGCAGGCGCGGCGCGCAGCCCCGAGACCGGCCATTGGCTCGCCGGGCCTCTGGAGACGCTGACCGCCCTTTCTGTTCCCTGTTACGCTATCGTCGGCCTCTTCGTGCTCATGTTTTGTGCGGGACGGCAAGGGACGACCGTTCCTTCATCGTCCGCTGAGCTTTCCGTTTGCCTTTCGCCCTCCAAGGGAGCGTAGAAGGGTGTTTCAAGTCAGAATGGTTTTGTCCCACACGACTTTGTCGGCTGCGATTCAAACGCCGAACAGCGAGGAGACGCAAAATGACGCCCAACGAGAAGCCATGCCGGGTCATTTCCAGCGTTGCCCCGATCCGAATCGCCGACTTCGGCGGCTGGACGGACACCTGGTTCGCCAAGTTCGGCAGGGTTCTGAGCATCGCGGTGCATCCATACGCGCAGGTGCAACTCCGCGTCTTTACTCGTCAATATTCGCGTCCGCCGGTGACAATCTACGCAGAGAATTACGGCGAGCGTTACAGCCTGGAGACGCTTGGCCACGGCTACGATAGGCACCCTCTCTTGGAGGCAGCCTTGGAATTCATGGGCGTTCCCCGAGACCTGGCCCTGGAAATCGACATTTTCAGCGAAGCGCCGGCGGGCGGCTCGACTGGCACAAGCGCAGCGGTCAGCGTCGCCTTGATCGGAGCATTAGACCTCTTGACGCCGGGACGCCTGACGCCCCACGAGGTAGCGCGTGCGGCGCATCGAATCGAGACCGAACTGTTGCAACAGCAATGTGGCGTCCAAGACCAATTGGCCTCGGCATACGGCGGCATCAATTTCATTGAAATCCTGGATTATCCCCACGCCGTCGTTAGCCCGATACACCTGCCACCGGCAATCGAATCGGAGCTGGGAGAGCGGCTTTCGTTGGTCTTCTTAGGGCAGTCGCACAGTTCATCGAAGGTCCACGAGCGGGTCATTGCCGAATTGGCGGACGCCGGGCCGGACGCCGAAAAGCTCCGACCGCTGCGCCGCACGCCGCTATTGGCCCGTGATGCCCTTTTTGCCGGCAACTTCGATTCCCTGGGACGAGCGATGATCGAGAACACGGAAGCCCAGGCGAATCTCCATCCCGACCTTGTTAGCCCGCGACACCAGGCCGTGATCGACGTTGCACGCCGCCGGGGTGCGATCGGCTGGAAGGTCAACGGGGCCGGCGGCGATGGCGGCTCCATCACGCTACTGGGTGGGCCAAACTCAGCCGACAATCGCCAGATTGTCAGGGATATTATCGCCGAAGTCCCAGGCACGCAATCCATCCCGATCTACCGCAGCCCGCTCGGGCTCCAGGTGTGGGAATCCCCGCACGCCGAAGAATTGCGGGGAAACGGAGAGAAGCGTGGCGTCGATGTCCAAGCCTCCCCCGCGCTCCAGCTTCAAGAGGCAAAGTAGTTGCGAGGGCGAATGATGAACGAAGAAGCTCAAAACCCGGAGCCGGTGAACCGGTGGTTTCTCGCCGAATTCGGCTGCTGGACCATGGTTGTGCTGGCACCGATCCTGACGTGGATCAATGGCCCTGCGGTATCGACCGATCAATTCGTCGTGCGCTCGGCCGTCTTTGTGATTGCGATTGTCGCGGCCTTCAGCATCCGACTGGGCAAGATCATCCATCGGAGGCTCCACCCACGGCAGTAAACCACAGGGTCAGCGCGCACTCTGGGGTAAATGGGCTGGCGCGATAAGGGGGTTTGCGG
>CAZFKF010000318.1:0-6178 GCA_964518805.1 uncultured Planctomycetaceae bacterium
GCCCGGGCTTCTCGGATACGATCGCCCCGCGATACAGCCTGAGTAGCACCTTGGCACGGTCCGCCGCCCGGGGGTCGTGCGTCACCATCACGACGGTTCGACCCTCACCATTGACCTCTTCCAGGAACGCGATCACCTGTTGACTCGTTTCCGGGTCCAGGTTCCCAGTCGGCTCGTCGGCAAGGATTACGGCAGGGTCGTTGGCGAGCATCCGCGCCAGAGCCACTCGTTGCTGCTGGCCGACGCTAAGCTCGCACGGCTTGTGGTGCATCCGATCGGACAGCCCCACGCGGTCCAGAAGCTCCTCTGCCCGGGTTTCCTGGGACGGGCCGTCCTTTCCTGCCAAGAACAGGGGCACTTGGACGTTCTCAATGGCTGAAAGGTACGGCACCAGATTAAACGTCTGAAAGACAAACCCGACTTTCTGCTTGCGCAGTTCAGCGCGGGCGTTGGAATCGAGGTCGTAGATCGACTGGTCATCGAGGAGTACGCGGCCCTCGGAGGGCGAAAGCATTCCGCCAAGCATCAGCAGCAGTGTACTCTTGCCGCTGCCGCTCGGCCCGACGATGGAAACGAAATCTCCGTCAGGGATTTCGGCGTTGGCTCCATTCAAAGCCGTTACCAACTGTCCACGATGGCGGTAATTCTTGCTGACGCTTTCCATTCTCAACATGGATCAGACCTCCTGGAACGTGGCGCAAGGGTCAAGCCGGGCGGCACGCCGGGCTGGGAAGTAACTGGCCACCAGCGCCAGCGTTACGGAGACGCCAACTGCCAGCAGGGCCAGAATCGGCATGGGCAACACGATGACGCCGGCCAGCTTTGGTCCGAGGACCACGGCCAGAATCGTGCCGATGAGATAGCCGCCGATTCCGCCGGCCACGCCCAGAATCACGGCCTTGAGCAGGAATATCCGCAGCACCAGGCCGGAGTTGGCCCCGAGCGCCATCAACGTGCCGATCTCCCGTCGTCGCTCGAACACGTTGGCGTACATGTAGTTCGCGATGCTCGCCCCGCCCACGAAGATGATAATCACCAGAAACATGAGCGAGAGATTCGACATCATGCGATTGATCTTGATCTGGGCGTCGGCGATCTGCGTGATCGTCACCACCTTGGCGTCTGGCAGCAGGCTGTTGATCTTCGCCACTAGGCCATTAGAGATTTCCTGGCAGCAGCCAATCACTTCGATGGCGTTGATGACCGGTCCCTTCTTCGACAAGTCCTGAACGACATGCAGGTGGGCGAAGATGCGTGAATCGTCCACGGTGCCGGTCTGCGGCAGGATCGCGGTAACGTTGAACGACCGACCCAAGAGTTCCAGTTTGTCTGCTTCTTTGAGTCCGAGCTTCGTGCCCACGTCGGCACCTACGAGCACCTCGTTGTCTTCGAGGGTGTCGATGACCCGCTTGCGGGCCAGGGTCTTCTTGTCCTCCGATCCCATCATTCCTACCGAAGCCCCGCAGCCGATTGGCCGTGAGAAAATGCCCGCTCCGCCCCAAGCGGCCTTGGCCTGGAACTCGCTCTTGGGCAGGATGCCAGTGAGCGTGAAGGTTTTGCCCCGCAGTTCCACCGGCATTGACAGCTTCGGCGAGAGGTTATCGAGTCCCGCTAGGTCCGACATTGCCAGCCGCGTGACGTATTCCTCGGGGATCGTGTCGCCCTGCATGTCGGCCGCGTAGTAGTCCTGCAGAGTGGACGACTTGGGAAGCACCAGCACATTGGCCCCCAGGGAATCCATTTCTAGCGCTACGGCCTTCTCGGAGTAGTGGGTGATGTTCTTGATCGACACGATCACCGTGATGCCGAGCAAGATCGCCAGGAAGCTGGTGAGCAACTGACTCTTGCGCTCGAAAATCTCACGCAAGACAAGCGTTCGCAGTTTCATTGAACAAGGCTCCTATCTCTTCTTGGGTCCGCAGCCGCCAGGCCCACACTTCCCGCCCGCGCAGGGGTCCGACTGGGCTGTCTGAAGCTTTGCCACGAGTTGTTCCTTGGTGACGGCACCGTCAAACTTACCCACGACCGAGCCCGGTGGGGCCAGGAAAACGATCACGGACGTAGCGGCCCGAGGATCAACTTGGAGGTCGTGAAGAAACGAGGCTTCGGCCGGATCGGCAGGGTCTATGGGCACAACCTCCGTCGCTCCGGCAAACCGAGCGTCGGCGGCAAAGTCCGCCGCTCCCCGTTGTAGCGATACCTGTCGGATATACGGCGAACGGCTTTGGATGGAGAGCAAGACGAGTTTGCGTGCTTGGAGAGCCTTCAGACAACTCGCTGTCGCTGGGCTGACGAAGGCTTGGAACAACTGCTGCTCATCGAGCTTCAGCGGGAACCCCTTCGTGATTGCCCCATTGGGGGCAAGTGCCAGCACAAGCGGCACTGGGGAGCGGTCAATGCCGAACCTGGCAACCATCGCCTTCTCCGCCGGGTCCGACACGTTGACCGCCACCGATTCGGCCCTGTCGGCAACCTTGCTCATCGCTGACTGAAACACGCTCCACATGGCATCTGCCTGCTGGCTCTTCTCTTTCCAGAAGAAGACAAAAAGGTACTTGTTGGCCGCGGCGGCGTGCTCGATGGCAGCCATGCCTTTGCTGGCGGCTTGCGGCGCAGGCTCTTGCGACCGATCGGGCGACTGCGCCAAGGCGGCGGAAGCACCAGCTACCGCCACCATTGCCGCGAATGCGAGAGACAACGACTTCCGTGTCACGAGACTCTCCTTTCGTAAGAACGAGCTTGGAACCGGACGAGGCCCGTCGGCGTACACCCCTGTTTCCATCCAGAGGCACGCCCGTGTGTCGAGCTGTGGTTCACTTTTTCGGCCCACAACCGCCCGGCCCACAGCCGCCCGGTCCGCAACCGGTATTGGCCTTGCTGAGAAGCGTGATGAGGGCGTCTTTGTTGGTCGCCCCTTCCAGCTTGGCGATGGCCTGGCCGGGTGGGACAACGAAGACGGTGGTGGCTTCCGCTATGTCGGGCGAGACTTTGAGGTCGGTCAGGAAAGCGGCCTCTTTCTTGTCTGTTGGGTCCAAGGTGACGATCTCGGTCGCACTGGCAAACCGTGTATCTGCCTTGAAATCACGGACGCCTTGTAGCGCGGAATCGTTGGATTTTGTCTTGCCGTTCTGGACGCACACGAACACGAGTTTGCCGTCCTGGAGCGACTTCATCACTTTCTCGGTGCCCGGCGTGGCGAAAGCGTCGAGGAGTTGTTGTTCGTCGAACTTGGTCGGAAAGCCGCCGGTGATCGCACCGTTCGGGGCCATCGCCAAGACCAGAGGCATCGGAGCGCGGCTCAGGTCAAACTTGTCCACGATTGCTTTCTCGGACGCATCCGCAATTCTGACCGCCACGGACTGAGCACGATCGGCTACCTTCTCCATCGCCGTGTCGAAAACCTTCCGCATCGCGAGCGTCTGATCGTCGTCCGTCTTCGAGAAAAACACGAACAGGTACTTGCCTGCCTCGGCCGCTTGCTTGATCGCTGCCATTCCCTTGCCCGGCCCTTCTACAGGATCGCTCGACGACGCCTTCGGCTGGGCCTCTGCTTCCCGGGCTTGATCGCCCGCCGACTGCGCCGCGCTGCTTCCACAGCCGGTCAAGGCAATGCTGATGAGACCGGCGGCAAACAACGCGAATCCGAAGGTGACGAAACTCGAACACTTCATGGGAGACTCTCCTGTCGGTCAGCTTGGGAAGCCAGGCTTTGCGCGTCACGCGGAGGCCGGGTGTCAGTAGAAGCAACGTCTCAACGGCGTCCTCCCGACACCTGCCATATTCGGCTTGGGGTATATTCTACTATATATTCGTACGTCCGCATATAGCAACTTGAGCGGCTTTCCCGCCAGCCCCTCACGGCGGGGGGCGGACAATCAAGGAGCCTTTGCTGTGCTCGGCTTCTGTCCTTCTACGGCCTTCGCCAGTTCTTCTTCTTTGGGACGGTCGATAACGAATCCACCAGCGCTTCTGCGCTGGCGGTAGGCGTTGGGGCCGCCAACGGCGAGCGCCCGCTGCACGACGGGGTTTCCGGCGAATGCAGCAGGCTCGTTTGAGAGGTTCGATCGCTCGACCACGACGCCCTGACTCCTCAGCCATTCCAGGTCTGCGGCAAACCGCGGCAGCGCCGGATTGAAGTTCGGTCCACACACGCCACGTGTGCAGCACATCGGAGGGCCGAATACTTGAAGAACAGCCATCGCCATCGCTCCATGACCACAAAGGGGATAAACGAAGCACATCGCCGAGAGCGCCGGCGCGGTCTTTCACAGTCCATGCAATTCCTTCGCGACCGCTGGTGTATGCGGCTAAGCGGATATCAGCATCCATTCGGTGGGCCGCATATAGTGACTTGAGTCTTTCGACGGGCCATACCCGACCAAGGCATGGCCCGAGACCACGCAGCGCTCCCCTGGGCCGCCGCAAGCAACCTTGACCGCGCCGAGGAATTCAGTATAATCAGAATGTGCTGAAACGGCTGATTCCGCTATTCGGGGAAACCTCGTGGAAAAGACGAAGAGCAGGAAGAAATGCTGTGCGATGGCCAGCGATCTCAGGTGCTCCTACCAAGTGGAGGCCATCATCACCATCGACCAGCGGGGACAAATGGTGCTGCCCAAGGAAACTCGGGCCAAGGCCGGCATCCGGGCCGGCGACAAACTGGCCCTGGTCGGCTGGCGCAAAGGGGAGCGAGTATGTTGCCTCTCGCTGATTCGAGTGGAGGAGATGGCGGAGACAGTTGGGGAATTGATGAACGCGCTGATGGTGTCCGCGTCGGAATCCGAAAGGTGAAGGCATCGGCTATCGGGCTGCCGCAGGCCCATTGAGTGCCAAGTGAATCGTGAAGGAGAGCGAAATGGATCGCGAAATCGTGGATGTCGTGCGGGCCAAGTACGGATCGGTCGCCACGAGCGATTTGTCGAGCCAGAAAGAGGGCGTTCGTGCGGTGGCTGAAGCCTTTGGTTACTCGCCGGAGCAGTTGGCCTCCATACCCGCTGAGGCCAACATGGGACTCTCCTGTGGCAATCCCACGGCTTTTGCGGGCTTGAAACCGGGGGAAGTGATGGTTGACTTGGGCTGCGGCGGCGGGCTGGATGTGTTCCTCGCAGCGGCGAAGGTCGGCCCCGCGGGCAAAGCGATTGGCATCGACATGACCCCGGAAATGATCCAGCGAGCCCGCCAGAATGCGGCCAAAGGCGCGAGCGGGAAACCGATCACGAACGTCGAGTTCCATTTGGCGACCATCGACAGGCTGCCGTTGCCCGACGCTTCCGTGGATTGCGTCATTAGCAACTGCGTCATCAACCTGGTCCCGGACAAGCGCGCCGTCTGCCGCGAGATTGCCCGAGTGCTCAAGCCCGGCGGCCGTCTGGCGGTAAGCGACATCGTTCTCAAGAAGCCGCTTCCCCCGGAGCTGGCCGGCGACCTGGCCGCCTACGTGGGCTGCCTTGCCGGGGCGATCGGCGTGGAGGATTACCGAAGCGGGTTGCAGGAGGCGGGTTTCACCGAAATGGAAATCGTGGACACGGGTGCCGACCTGAACGCCTATGCCAAGGTCGAACCCCAGTGTGGATGCTGCTGCTCCAGTCCGACGCTGCCGGTCGCGGAGCCTGCCGCCGCAGAGTGTTGCTCGCCAGCCCCCCTCGCCTCGCAGGACGCGGCCTTCCACGCTCGGATGGCCGATCTCGCCACTCGCTACGACTTCAACGAATACGCCGCGAGCGTGAAGATATACGCGATCAAGCCGTAACACATAAGGGCTGTTTTCGCGCGTTCCAGATGTCGGCTGGCAGCACAGATGTAGAAGGTGCAAGAAGACAAACGACCCGTCGCAGGCCATTTCGCCCATGCCTGCGAAGGGTCGTTGGGAGGCCCCTGAGTCCGGTGTCTGCTTTGACCAGGCGTCACCGTTCTCGCTGAAGGAGGCGTCCGGCATCCTTCTCATCGGCCATTGCGGGTGATTTTGCCGACGAAAAGTTGAAGAACCGCCACGGTCGTGCCCCCACTTATTGCCCGGTTTGCCTTTCTTCTTTCTTGGCGGGTGATGACCGCAATTGGTGCCTGGGAGAACGTCTGGAAGAGTTTGTCCCTTTTGGCAAAGCCCCCTGAGCAACGGGAATGCCACCAGGGTCAGCGCGCACTCTGGGGTAAATGGGCTGGCGCGATAAGGGGGTTTGCG
>CAZFKF010000319.1:0-6148 GCA_964518805.1 uncultured Planctomycetaceae bacterium
GTTGCATAGGGGGCACAGGCCTTCTGCGGATAGCACCCTGCTCGGAAGCTACCAAAATGCCGCGGTCGCCGGAAGCCGGATTGGTGTTCCTCGCATGATAGAATAGTAGTCCGCCCGCAGGGGCGGATTCAACCACACGCGAGGCGAGATGGATCGCCAGACGGGGTTATTCCTCGGAAGCCGGCCTCCCATGGTCTCCCCGCTCGAAGTGCCCTGCCATAACATCCCCATCCCGAGGAGCTTTGTCCACAGATCGCTTGGACTCGCCGAGCCGACGCAAAGCCATGGCGAATTCTCAGTCGTATCGATATTGCCCGCCTCCAAGTATACGTTTCGAGCAACTCGGTGATTCTGAAGAACCTGGCCATTTGCCGTACGACGTCCACAGCATTGGTGCGATCCAGATCGACGATGCTCCGCTATAACTTGCCGAGGTGGTAATCCATCGGTTACCATTTCCGTGGTTCGAACGGAGAGGTCCGTATATCCCCTTTGGGCGGTCGGAAAGCAGTTGTATGGAGGTCTCTCAGCGTTTGGATACTGGCCTCGGCGCGCTGGACGAGGCTTGGCCGCTCGATCCGGGGGTCCGGATGCTTAACCACGGCTCCTTCGGAGCCTGCCCTAGGTGCGTGCTCCAGCGACAGGCCGAGCTGCGGCAGCAGATGGAGGCGGAACCTGTGAGGTTCCTTGTCCGCCAAATGCCACCGCTTATGGACGAATCGCGTCGGGCTTTGGCCAACGTGATCGGCGCTGAAGTGGAAGACCTTGTATTCGTCTCCAACGCCACGGCGGGCGTCAACGCCGTGGTGCGTTCCTTACGGTTTCGACCGGGGGACGAATTGCTGGTGACCAACCACGGCTACAACGCCTGCAACAATGTTGTTCGCTACGTTGCGGCGAGGGAGGAGGCGCGGGTGGTTGTGGCCGAGGTCCCGATCCCAATTGAGTCCCCCGACCAGGTCATCCAGACCGTCCTGGCCAAGGTGACCGATCGAACGCGCTTGGCGGTGCTCGATCACGTAACGAGTCCCACGGCGGTCGTCTTCCCGGTCGAAGGACTCGTCGATCCGTTGAGCCGGCGCGGAGTGGACACGCTGGTGGATGGCGCCCATGCCCCAGGCATGGTGCCTCTGGATGTGAAGCGGCTGGGAGCCGCGTACTACGTCGGAAATGCCCACAAATGGCTCTGTGCTCCCAAAGGAGCGGGATTTCTCTATGTTCGGCGCGACCGGCAGGAGGGGATCCAACCCCCGGTCATCAGCCATGGATACAATCAGTCCCGATCCGGATATACCCGCTTTCAAGACGCCTTCGACTGGCAAGGCACCGACGATCCGACCGCGTGGTTGTGCGTGGGCGAGGCGATCCGCTTCTTGGCTCAGCTCTTCCCCGGCGGCCTGGAAGAACTGATTGCGCGGAATCACCGTCTGGCGGTTGTCGCGCGGAAGATGCTCTGTGAACGGTTGTCCTTGCGCCCCGTGTGTCCGGAGGAAATGCTCGGCGCGATGGCCGCCATGGTTCTTCCCGCCGGTGTGACGGAAGGAGCGGCTTGCGTCGCGAGCGGATCGGAGTCTGCGCCGCGACTGGGAAGCCAATTGCTGGAGCGGTTTGGGATCGAAGTTCCGGTCCACTATTGGCCGGCGGCGCCCCAGACGATTCTGAGGATTTCGGCCCAGGTGTACAACCGCATAAGTGAGTATGTGCGGCTGGCCGAGGCGTTGAAGGAACTGTGGCAGGATCGTTGATCGCTTCGTGCCCCAAGCGTTCCATGGCGAGGAATACGAGTTGGCCAGCGGGCGTAGGCACGCGGACGCATCGCACCTTTGCCGGACGGAACAGAAAGGCCCATGATGGAGACTATCGTTTCACTCGATGACCCGCGCGTCGCGGCATACCGCAACCTCCGCGACCGGACCCTTCGCGGCGAGAGCGTCTTCGTGGCCGAAGGCCACGTCCTTGCGCGCCGCCTTCTGGAAAGCCGGTTCGAGGCCGAGTCGATCCTCGTGGAGGAAGAATACGCCGACGAGTTCGATCGGTGTGCCGCCGGGCGCGTACCCGTGTACGTGGCTGCCAAGGCATTGCTCTTGGGCATTGTTGGCTTTCCGTTCCATCGCGGGGCGTTGGTTGTCGGACGACGGCCCCCGGCCCGGACTCTCGAAGAGGTCTTATCGGATGCCGGCCCGCGATCCGCGACGGGCCCACTGCGGGTGGTCATTCTCCCTGAGGTGACCAAACCCGAAAACCTCGGCCTGGTGTTCCGTTCGGCCGCGGCCTTCGGCATCGACGCGGTCATTCTGGGCCCCCGTTCCTGCGATCCGCTCTCGCGTCGCGCGCTGCGCGTCTCGATGGGAGGCGTGCTAACCGTGCCGTTCATTCGGTCGGCGGATCTGCGAAGCGATCTGTCCCGGCTGAAGGACTCTTGGGGGCTCGAATTGGCCGCGGCAGTCCTGGAGAGCGACGCCCGGCCGCTGGCGGACGCACCCTGGTCGCCGCGCTCGGGCGTCATTCTCGGCAACGAGTTCGACGGGGTCTCGGCAGACTGGCTGTCGCTTTGCGAGCGCCGCCTGACCATCCCGATGCAGCCGCATACCGATTCGCTCAACCTCGGCGTGGCCGCCGGCATCTTTCTATATGAAATGACTTCCCAGCGAAGAACGGACGGCATCGGGGCATACGAAGGCAGACTTCGTCGGCCCGCGAAATAGCGGCCGGAGTTGCATGCAGGACGCTGAGTCCCGCCGGTGCGCACTGGGACCGCGAATTCACGCGGCTGGCCGTTCCGAGTTGTCAAACGCCCCTATCTCCGTCCCGTCTCCCGCCCGGCGGGAGACGCGAGCAACTTAGGTCACACGAGCTTCCACGGGGAGCGCATCGGCCGGTCGAGCATGCCGTTGGCCTCGTCGTCGTTGACGAAGCTCTCCCGGGCCGGGTCCCAGCGGAGCTTGCGTTGGAGCTTGATGGCGATCTGCTGGAGATGGCACAGCGTATCGGTGCGCACCGCGATGTCGATCGGCGCGGCTGGCTTGGTCCGGCCCTTCACGGCGTCGATGAAGTTGGCGTGGTGATTGTCGCTCTTGAAAAGATGCGTCTCGTTGGGGCCGATGGTCGCCTTGAGAAGCGACTTCGGATGGGCGTCGATCGCGTTGCGGTCCACGTGGACCCAACCTTCCGTGCCGAGGAACAGCACGCCGTGGCCGTAGCCGCCCTTCTGCAGGGGATGTTTGGCGGCGGTGCCGTCGTCCATGTGCACGAGGGTCACGCCGTTGGGGTAGCGGTTCTCGACTTGCCAGTTCACGGCGCAGTCGGTCAGGAGGCCTTCGGGGAACACGCCCTTGCCCTCAACCTCCGTGGGCCCGGCCAGTTCCGTGCCGTTGCCCCACTGGGCGATGTCGAGGTGGTGCACGCCCCAATTGCCGATCATGCCCATGCAGTAGTCCGAGATGCAGTACCAGATGCTGTAGCCATCCTTCTCCGTCCAGGGGCGACAGCGCTGGTAGCAATACGGGGCCACGGGGGCCGGCCCCAGCCAGAGATCGTAGTCGAGTTCCTTGGGGACCGGTTCGGTGGGCTGCTTGGGGCAGGTCCAACTGGCCGGCACGCCCACGAGGATCGTCTTAAGCTGGCCGATCTTGCCGTTGCGCACCAACTCGCAGGCGAAACGGAACTTGCCCCCCGAACGCTGTTGCGTGCCGAACTGGAATACCACCTTGCTCGCCTCGACCGCCTTGCGCAAGGCCAGCCCGGCGCGCATGCTCCACCCGATCGGCTTCTCGCAATACATGTGCTTGCCCTGCCGGATGGCCTCAAAGGCTACGAGGGTGTGCCAGTGGTCGGGCGTGGTGATCTGCACCGCGTCGATGTCCTTGCGCCCGATCAGTTCGCGGAAGTCCTTGTAGGCGGCGCAGTCGTGGTTTTCGTAGAACTCGTCATTGGACTGTCTGGCCTGATCGCGTTGCGTCTGATGCACGTCGCACACGGCCGCCACGCGGACCTCGGGATTGCCGCGGAAGGTCCGCATGTTGCCCATCCCCTGGATGCCCAGGCCGATGCATCCGAGCGTCACCCGATTCGACGGCGCCGCGCTTTCGCCGAAGCCGAGAACCGAGGACGGAACGACCGTGGGCAGGCTGAGGGTCCCAACCAGCGCAGCGGAACGGCCGAGAAACTGCCGGCGAGTGGCCGGGAGGATGTTGGTTTGTCGTGAAGTCGTCATGCAAGATGCCTCCAGGGATGCGGACGGTTTGCCTCAGCATCCAGCCCCAAGGCGTGTGTGTCAAGAGCGCGCGGCGCATAACGCGAACTGGAGGACACCGGCAGAGCGGCGAGCGGAGACGCTTCGCGGCGTCTGGCGGTTGGCTCTGAACGACTCACACGGTCGCGAACAGATCGCCGATCGCCCGTTCGGACAGATCAGCGGGGATTGCCCCGAGACGCGCCCGCGGCGATCCGAACTCGCCGTTCATCGCCCGATGCCGCTTGATCCAGGTCGTGGAAGTACCGCCGTGGGCCGACGTCCCTTGATGGGCGGATGGGGCCTCGAGCAGTACCGCGTCCACGGCCCGTGACGCTAATCGCGCCCTGGCCTGCACGTGCCCGGAGTTGCCGGAGGCACCGGCAACGCGCATTGCCGGACTGACGTCCGTCAACGGCGGTTCCGCCGGAAGCGGGACCGTTGCCGGGCTGCCGACGGCGGCCACAGCGCTGGTGGCGATCGGCTGCGTGCCGGAAGCGTCGGCCACCACGAAGCCGTCGCTCACGGTCTTCAACTCGGCCCACGTGAGAGCCTTGGCCGGTTGGTTGGTTCCCCAGGGATTGTACAACGTGAATGTCTTGGCCGCGTTGTTGTAGCCGATCACGGTGTAGGCGTGGTCGCCGTAGAGGCCGTACGACAGCGTGCCGTCGCCCCGGTACGACGAGACCGTGCCGGCTGTGACCGCCTTGCCGCTTACCACGGCGCTGGTCAGCGCCTGCTGGTCGCTCGCCGTGACGACATCGTACGAGGCGGCGTCGCGGCCCAGCACCTGGGCGCAGACGTCATCCATCCAGCCAGCTTCCAGGCTCGCGTAGCTGTTCTCGCCGTTGCGTCCCTCCTTGCCCGTCTCGTTCCACTGGGCATAGGCCTTTTCCACCAGGGCGACCCACAGGCCCTTGGGGTTGCTCGCTGAGGAACCGTCTCCCTGGTAGACCAGGTTTCCCCAACTGTCGGTAGGCAGCTTGTCGTCCACGGTCACATAGTCGGCCACGCCGTTGGCGTAGAATCGGACCGTCCACGTGTGGGCCTTGGTGACGCTCTCCACGCCGTTGTCGACGAACATGTTCTGGATCGCATCGGGAGCGCTGTCGGCGATGGCCCCCAGCGAGCAGATCAAGTAGCAGTCGCCCACGTTGCCCTGGCGCTCCTCGACGTGCGACGGCCCGCCCGTCGGAAACAGCGAGCCCGTGACCGTGCTGTAGCTGTAGCCGCCGCTCGCCGGGTGGTCGGTGCCCAGGAACCACTTGCTGACCAGCTTGTCCAGTTGCGCGGCCGTGCTGCCGGCGGCCAGGTTTCCCAGTGTTGTGCCTTGATAGAGGGCATTGGCCCTGTTGCCGTTGATCACGTCGCCGGCCAGCACCTGCACGTACTGGGGCATGTTCAACGTTGCGGCGCTGCTGAGGATCTTCTTCAGGTCCGCCAAATCGGTGCTGGTGACGATGCCGCTGGTCGTCGCGGCCGGACTGCGGAAGATAGTCAACATGTCGTCGCGGCTGATCGATCCGTCGACGTCCAACGACTCGACCAGGCCGCCCAGCGCCGGGTCGATCAGCCCCAAGGAATTGGCGGTGACCGTCACCGTAGCTGTATCCGAAAACGCGTCGTAGTGGGCGATCACGGTATCCACGGAAGCCGTCGAGGGCGCCGTATACAGGCCGGTGCCGAACTCTATCGCGCCGTCTCCCTCCACCGACCAGGCCACGCCGCTTAGGCTGTCGGGCATACTTCGGCCGAACTGGTCCAGGCCCCAAGCGGCAAATTGCTGCGTTGTGCCGGGAGCCAGCGCCAGGGTCGAAGGCGTGACCTGGATGTCCGCGAGCGACTGGTCGACCGTCACGTTCACCGAGTCGCTCTTCACAAACCGGCCGGAAGTCCGATCCGTGATCGTAACGGCAA
>CAZFKF010000320.1:0-6141 GCA_964518805.1 uncultured Planctomycetaceae bacterium
GGCGCGACGTCTATCCGGCCATTGTCTCGCGCGTCAAGGTGATGGCCAAGATGGACATCGCCGAGCACCGGCTGCCACAGGATGGGCGCCTGCACGTAGTGGTCGAAGGGAGGGAGATCGACCTCCGCGTGTCGACCCTGCCGACCGTGCTGGGCGAGAAGGCCGTGCTCCGCGTGCTCGACCGGCGGCGGCTGACGTTCAACCTCGACCTCCTGGGGATGCCCGCCGACCTGTTGGCGCAAATGAAGCAGCTTCTGGCCAAACCGTACGGGCTGCTGCTGGTCACCGGCCCGACCGGAAGCGGCAAGACCACGACGCTCTATTCGGCATTGGAGCTGATCAAGTCGGTCCATCGCAACGTGATCACGGTCGAAGACCCGGTCGAGTATCAGCTTGAACTCATCAACCAAGTGCAGGTCGACGAGGCGACGTCGCTCTCGTTTGCCGGGGCGCTGCGGTCGATCTTGCGCCAGGACCCCGACGTGATCATGGTCGGCGAGATCCGCGACGCAGAGACGGCCCAAGTGGCGGTGCAGGCCGCACTGACCGGCCACCTGGTGCTGAGTACTCTGCACACCAACGACAGCGCCGGGGCCGTGACGCGGTTGATCGACATGGGGGTGGCCTCGTACAAGGTCGCGGCGGTCCTGATCGGCGTCGTGGCCCAGCGCCTGGTTCGCACCATCTGCCCGCACTGCCGCTCGACCTACTACCCCCCCAGCGAGCTGTTGGCGAGCATTCGCTACCACGGCGATGCACGGCGTCCTTTTTCACGAGGCGAAGGGTGTCCCAAATGCCATGATACCGGGTTCCTGGGACGGATGGGAATCTACGAAATCCTCTCCAGCGGACCCGAATTCCGGCAGATGATCGCCGGCGACGCCAGCGTCGACCAGATCCGCAGTTGGCATCGCAGCCAGGGCGGGCGGAGCTTGTTCGACGAGGGCATCCGCCTGGCCGAGAAGGAACAGACCAGTCTGGACGAAGTCATGCGCGTGGCGTACTTCGAGTAGCAACGATGCGATTCAACTACCGTGCCAAATCGATTCAGGGCGAGACGGCCAGCGGCGTGCTGGTGGCCGATACCCTTGCCCTGGCCCAGCAGCAGCTTCGCCAGCAGGGGCTGTTCCCTCTGTCGCTCGCGCCGGCGGCTGAGACGGCGGCGCGGGTCCGTTCGATCGCGCTGCCGCTAGGCCGCCGTCGGGTCGCGCGCAAGGACCTGATGGCCATGACGTCGCAACTGGCGATCATGACCAAGGCGGGAATCGACGTGGCCGGGGCGATCCAATCGCTGGCGCGCCAGTGCCCAAATCCCGCTTTGAAACAGGCCCTCGAAGGCGTGCATCAGAACATCATGTCCGGCAAACCCGTCTCGGCAGCCCTGAAGAACCAGAAGCACGTGTTCGGCGAGGCGTATGTGGCAAGCGTGGCGGCGGGCGAGGCGTCGGGCCGGTTGGCCGAAGTGCTCTCCCGCTTGGCCGCCATGGAGCGGGCCGAACTGAAGCAGCAGGCCGCGCGACGGGCCCTGATGGCCTATCCCCTCGTGCTGGCTGTGGTGTCGGCGCTGGTCATTCTCGGGCTCATGTTCTTCGTGCTTCCCCAGTTTGCCGGGGTGTTCGACCAGTTCGGCATGACACTCCCCACGATCACCCAGGTCCTGCTGGGAATCTCGCACGAGCTTCGATCGAGATGGTGGTTGTGGATCGGCATCGGCTTGGCGGCCGGTATCGGATTCCGGGCCTGGCTCAAGAGCCCGGCCGGAAAGCAGACCTGGGACCGCTTCTTGGTCAACGGCGCGGTGATTCGCAGCGTCACGCGCTCGATGACGACGGGTCGGGCCTTCCGGCTTCTGGGAATCATGATCGACAGCGGCGTGCCGCTCATCGAGGCCCTGCGTCTGACGCGTTCGTCGATCTCGAACTCGTTGTTTCGCGATCTGTTCGACCATCTCGAACAGGAAGTGCTCAACGGCCGGCCGCTGGCCGAGGCCCTGGCCACCGCCCCCTTCGTGCCCAACGGGGCCACGGAGATGGTCTCGACGGCCGAACGCACGGGAACGCTGGGCATGGTGACCCAGGTCATCGGCGAGTTCTACGAAGAAGAAGGCGAGACCCGGCTTCGCGAGTTGGCCACGATGATTGAACCGCTGGTGATCGTTGTGATGGGCGTTGTGGTGGCCTCCGTCGTGCTGTCGGTGATGCTGCCCATGTTCGAGTTTGCCACCTTCGCACAGCAGGGGGCGTAAGGAGAGGAGCCATGTCGCGACGTACGAAACCTCAACTTCCTTCGCTCGCAAGCGGGGCAGGGGCCGAGGGCGCCGGGGGAGCGGAACTGACCTCTCCCGACGCGATCGCCGGCAACGCAGCCCGGCGTCGGCCCGGCTGGGGATTCTGGATCATCATCACCGCCGGAGCGATGTGGCTGGGGGGTAATTCCTCTCGCCTGTCCACAACGGCCCAAGGCGATGTGCGCGAGTCGCCAATTCCCCGCACGTTCCTCAGTGGCGGCGAACGATCGGAGGCGGTCCTCAAAGAAATGGCCGAGACGCTCAAACGCATCGATCAACGCCTGGAACGCTTCGAACGAGCCCTGCGCGAGACCGAGCCCGCGGCCGACCGCAGGCAGGGGGCACCGAGGGGGGCTGCCGGCGACATGGCCGGACAGCAAGCGCCCGACGGCGCTGCGGGCGATCATCGGTAAGGGAGTCCGAGAACGTGTTGAGCAGACGATCGAAAGGTTGGATCGGCATCGACTTCGGGACCCGGGCCATCAAGCTGGCTCAGGTCGAGCGGGTCGATGCGCAATACCGCCTTTCGTTCGCTCGCATTCTTCAACGCGGTCCGGACGGCGAAGACGATCCGCCGGCCACGGCCCTGGCATGGTGGAGTGAGGCGTGCCAGCGAGGACTGTTGCGCTCGGGTTTCAGTGGGCGACGGGCGGCCTGCGTGCTTTCGGCGTCCGAAACCGACCTGCGAGCGATGAACATCCCCGCAGGCTCCGAGGCGGAACGTCGGGCCATGATCGCCGGAGAGTTGGCCACGGTCTACGGCGGACAGAAGGAGACGCGAGCATTCGATTTCTGGGAAACGCGAGAACCGGAGGCTGCAAGCCCGTCGGGCCTCGAAAGCGTGAACGTCGTCTCGGTGGTCGAAGACGACGCGGCGGCTGTGGCTGAACTTCTTTCGCGGGCCGGATTGTACTGCGAACGGCTCGACGCCCTGCCGCTGACCCTGGCCGGCGCCGTTCAGTTGGTCTCGCCGCCTTCTCCGGGCACGGTGGTCGCGGCCCTCGATTGGGGCCTGACCAGCGCGACGTTCTGCATCGTATGCGACGGGCTGCCCGTGTTCACGCGACAACTGCGCGACTGCGGGTATTCGGCCATGCTCGGCGCGGTGGCCGAGGCCCTGGCCCTATCCGTCGACGATGCCGGACAACTCCTCTCCGCACACGGCCTTTGCGATCCAACTCCGTGCGACGGCGTGACGGAGGAGGTGCAGGAGATTCTCGCGGAGATTTCGAGCGCGCCGCTTTCCGCCATGGTTTCGCAGCTCAAGAAGACGCTGGCCTATCCGGAACTCTACCGATCGCAGTTGCTGCCGGAGAAGATCTGGCTGTTCGGAGGCGGGGCGACGGTACGTAACGCGTCGGCCCTGTTGTCGCAAAGGATCGGGTTGCCCGTTCAGGCGTGGAGCCTGGCGCAGATCGGTGACGGGGCTGCCTTGTCGCAGCCTCCGACGGAACTCTTGGGACCTGCAATCGCCTTGTCGGCGCTTGCCTGGCAATCATGAAGACTTCCTTGAACCTACTACCGTGGCGATGCCGCCAAACGCAGCTTCTCCGACTGCGTTGGAAGCAATGGCGGTGGCCTTGTTGCCTCACCGCCGCCGCGGTCGCGGTTCTGTTTGTCATAGAAACGTCCCGCTACGTCGCTGCCCGTCAACGCCTCGACGAGTTGCAGCGGCAGCATTTGCCCCTGGAGACGCTCGAATCGCAGCTTGCGACCCTGCGAGACCAGATCGGCCGGCAGAGCCGGGAGCTCGAAGCGGTGCGTCGGCTGGAAGGGGCCCAGCCGCCGCTGACGCTCCTGGGGATGGTCAGCCGAAGCGCCCGCGATTGCCAGGGCCAACTGAGGGTCGATACCCTCTCGCTGCATCCGGCCCATGGAGCGAAGGCCGTGGCCGGCACGAGCAGCCAGCCGAAGACGGCTGTCAAGCCGGCCAGCAACGAAACGAAAGCCGAGGCCAAGCCCGCTGCGGAGGCCGACGGTGATGCGGCCCTGGTGACCATCAAGGGAATCGCCCTGGATAACCTTGCGGTGGCGCGATTTGTCGCCGCCTTGCGGCAAACGAAGGCATTTCGTCGGGTGGAACTGAAATCGACCAAGGAGCAACCGCTGGGCGCGTGTCGTGTCTGCTCCTACCTCGTTGAGTGCGGATACTAAGGTGGAGCACGAACTGGAGAGAAGACTGAGACTCTTCGGCCTCGGCTTGCACGCCGCGGGGCTGGCGATCGTCGTGTTGGTTGCGGCGGCCGGCCAGGTGTGCCTGTTGCGGCCGGTGGCCAGCCGTATCGATGCATGCGAAGCCACGGCCGACCAGTTGGAGGCCCGCCTCAGCACCCTCGGCAACCGACGCGCCGAGCACGAGGAACTGATGCGCCGCTCGGCGGTCTTGGCTAAGGATACAGCGGTCTTGGCCAAACGAGTCCCCGCCGAAGCGCTGGAAGCCGAGTTCCTTTCGCAAGTCTCGGCGACCGCCAGCCAGGTCGGGATGAAGATCCTGGACTACCGGCCCGCCGAGGCCAACTCGCAGGAAGATTGCTCGCGGATGGAGATCCGCTTGTCCTGCTCGGGTCCGTACCGAAGCCTGTGCGGCTTTTTCGATCGTCTTTCCGCCTTCGATCGGCTGTCGCGCGTGACCGAAGCCGAGATCACTTCGGCCGGGACGGACGGCTGCTCGGTCCAGATGACGCTGGTGATCTACTTCCACCTGAAGCGACCGGCGGAATCCAAGTCGCTGCGCACTGCGGAAGGAGGTATCGCCCGTGGCTGATTTCCAGTCAGGCAAGCCGGCCGCCGTCACTCCCCGCCAGTTGCTGGTGGTGGGAGTGCTGGGCGTGGTCCTGGTCGTGGTGCTCGTCGTTCAATTCGGCGGCGCGACGAGCCCCACGGCCGACGTCGGCCCCGTGGGGCCGACGTCGCCTTCAGGGTTGGTGGCCGGACCCAGGCCTCCGGCGCGGCCCTCGTCCTCAGTCGCCGAGTCGAAGACGGCCCTCGCGGCCTGGCCCAAGCTCACCGCCGAAGCCGCCGCCGAGTACGACCCGTTTGCCGTGCCGAAAACCATGGCGGAGAAGATCGCCGCGAGCACGTCCGCGCAGAATCGCAAATCGCAGAAGGCCTCCCCGAAACGCGACGCCAGTGCCGAGAAAGTAGCGGCCCTGAGGAGCAAGGGCATCTCCCTCATCGTCCGCGGTCAGCGCGGCACCGTGGCCATGATCGGCAACCGCGTGGTACGCGTCGGCGACATGGTGGAGGGCTATCGCGTGGTATCCATCGACCTCCAAGGCGTTGTCCTGGCCCCGGCCGACCGCGAGGAGTCACACGAGGTGCACCCATGACCGCTGCCAGGAAGGCAACCGCGGCTGCTCGTTTCAGGCAAGTCATCATCCCCGCGATCTTCGCGCTGGCTGGTGCGATGGGCGTCGAACGCGCCACGGCGCAGGCCGGCCGGGATCTGCCCTTGCCGATCCCGTCGATGACCGCCGGCCGGGTCCGGCCCGCGTCGTGGGAGACTCCTGATGCGCCGGCACCGTCCGCCGAAGAGGCCCCGTCGCCGCAGTCGGGCGGGGTCCCTCCCGGCAACTCCGCGCTCAGGCAAAGGCTTCGTGCGGCGGCCTCGCGCATGGCGGCGGAAGAGGTTCCGCCGCCGCTCCCTCAGCCCGCGTCGAGAGACGCCGGCCCGGCGCCAGTGGCCCCGGACGCCTGGCGAAAGCCGGTTCTCATTCCCCCGGCCTCGCAGGTCCCGGCCGATCGCGTCGAGATCCACCAGTCGGGCGATAGGGTCTCGCTCTCGGTCCGCGAACTGCCGCTGAACCGTCTGCTGATGCTCATGGCCCAGCAACTCGGAGTGAACATCGTCTGCG
>CAZFKF010000321.1:0-6138 GCA_964518805.1 uncultured Planctomycetaceae bacterium
CCATCATGACTCCGCGCGACCGGGTTCGAGCAGCACTGGCCCATACGCAGCCCGACGTCACTCCCTGCGACTACTTCGCCACGCCGGAGATTCACCAGGCATTGGCTCGGCACTATGGGCTGACGGGCCGGGCATTCTTTCCCCGCTTCATCGCCTGCGGCATGGACGCCCTGCAAGCGATCCAGCCTCGCGCCGCGGGAATGGACCCGTACGATCTGAAACGTGAATTCGCCGGACGGATCGCCTTGCACGGCGCCGTTGACGTGCAGGGTTGGCTCCAGAGGTCCACGCCGCGCCAAATCGAGCAGGAGGTCGACCGGCTGATGGACGAAGGGGCGCCGGCGGAGGCTACATCCTCGCCCCCAGCCACCAGATTCAACCCGATACGCCGCTCGAAAACGTCCTGGCCGTCTACGAAACCGCGGCCAAGCGCCGCGGGCACTCGATCCTGTGAGCCGAAGGAGGGAATGCCGTGAAGGTCTGGATCGTTTTTGCGGCCGCTCTTGCCGGCCATGGACAAATCCTGGGGACGCCGAATGCGGAGGGCGCGGCCGGGTCGGAAGGCGTGCCGCACGCCGCGGTAGCCGCGCCCGCCGTGGCCGATCCCCGCCACATCGCCAACGGATGGCCCATTCCCAGCGAGGGCTATGCCGATCAACCTTACCTCGTCAAGACCGCGGACGGCGCGTGGCTGTGCGTCGTCACGACGGGCAAAGGGGTGGAAGGCGCGGGCGGCCAACACGTCATCAGCATGCGAAGCACCGACCGGGGACGCACCTGGTCGAAACCGGTCGATGTCGAGCCCGCTGACGGCCCGGAAGCCTCCTACGCCGTCTTGCTGAAGACGCCCGCGGGCCGCATCTACTGCTTCTACAACCACAACACCGATCGGGTCCGCGAGGTGAAGCGGGAGGACCGCGGCGTCTACCAACGCGTCGACTCGCTGGGCCATTACGCCTTCAAGTTCTCCGACGACCACGGGCGCACCTGGTCGCAGCAGCGTTACGACGTGCCGGTGCGCGAGTTCGCCTGCGATCGCAACAACGTCTACGGCGGCAAATTGCGGTTCTTCTGGAACGTGGGCCGGCCGCTGGCCGTCGGCGGCGCGGCGATCTGCGTCCTGCACAAGGTGGGGGCGATGGGCGAGGGCTTCTTTGCCCAGTCGGAAGGGGCCTTTCTGCGCAGCGAGAACATTCTGTCGGAGTCCGATCCGACGAAGATCCGCTTCCAGACGCTCCCCGACGGCGACGTCGGCCTGCGCACCCCGCCCGGCGGCGGCCGCGTCGCCGAGGAGCAGAGCGTCGTGGCCCTGAGCGACGGTTCGCTCTACTGCGTCTACCGCACCGTGGACGGCCACCCCTGCTGCGCCTACAGCCGCGACGGCGGACACACCTGGACCGCGCCGGCATACGCTGCGTACACGCCGGGCGGGCGGCTCATCAAACATCCCCGGGCGGCGAATTTCGCCTGGAACTGCTCGAACGGGAAGTTTCTCTACTGGTACCACAATCATGGCGGCGCCGCGGTGCGGAGGATGGGGGCCAACTGGGGCGGCGGCAGCCCCTACGACGACCGCAATCCGGCCTGGATCGCCGCGGGCGTCGAGCGCGGCTCGCCGCACGGCAAGGTCATCCATTGGTCGCAGCCCGAGATCCTGCTCTACGACGACGATCCCTTCATCCGCATGAGCTACCCCGATCTCATCGAGGACGGCGGTGTGTTCTACGTCACCGAAACGCAGAAGAACGTCGGACGCGTGCACCAGATTCCCGCCAAACTACTCCACGGCTTGTTCCAGCAGTGGGACAACCGCAGCGTGGCAACCGAGGGGCTCGTGCTCAACCTTCCAGCCGGCCGGCCCATGCCGCGCGAAACGCCGATGCCGAAACTGCCCGAGTTCCACCAGCGCGATCCCCGGGCCCCCGACCATCGCGGCAAAGACCTTCGGGCCGGCTTCAGCCTCGACGTATGGCTGAAACTCGACACGCTCGACGCGGGTCAGGAAATCCTCGACAGCCGTGACGCGGCGGGCAAGGGCCTCTTGCTGGCCACTTCGGCCGCCGGCACGCTCGAAATCACCCTCGACGACGGCCGCAGCCGGTCGAGTTGGGACTGTGATCGCGGGGCTGTGCAAGCCGGCAAGGCGCATCACGTCGTCGTCATCGTCGACGGCGGGCCGAAGATCATCACCTTTGTGGTCGACGGCGTCCTTTGCGACGGCGGCGACCGGCGGCAGTTCGGCTGGGGACGCTTCAGCCCCAACCTGCGGGCGCCCAACCCCGATGCCAAACTGCCCGCGCTCCGCATCGCACCGAAGACGTCTGGCTGCGTGCAGTCGCTACGGCTCTATAACCGCGCCTTGCGAACCAGCGAAGCCGTCGGCAACTGGCGCGCCGGGCGATGACCTGAGGATCGGCTCCGACGGATTGGGAGCCTGTTCCGCTACTCGGCGATCTCGATGTCCTTGAACATCACCTCGTTGACCGTGCCGGAGTGCATTTGCAGGGCGAAGTGGCCCACGGTCCGCCCCTTGTAGTCCTTCAGTTCGCAGGTCGTCGTGCCGTTGACCTTGACGACGATATGGCCGCCGTGGGCCGCGATCGACATCTCGTTCCAGTCGTTGGCCTTGTAGACCTTCTTCTCGGCCTCGGTGTCGGGCTTGGCCAGCCAGCCGCGGCCATAGCTCTCGTAGATGCGGCCCAGTCCGCTGCCCGGCGCGCCGACCTGGGTCTGTAACTCGTGGGCCTCGTCGGGCTCCTTGAAGATCGTGCGGATGTAGAAGCCGCTGTCGCCGGAGGTGAACTTGAACTTGAACCGCACGGTGAAGTCCTTGAAGGTCTCATCGCTGAACAACAGCCCGTAGAGCTTCTCGTTGTTCGCCCGGCCGACGAACGCGCCGTTTTCGACGGTCCACTTTCCGTGGCCCACCGGGTGCCATCCGGCCAAGGTCTTGCCGTCCATGAGCGGCCGCCACTTCTTCTCCTGGGCCGACGTGCCCGCAGCCATCGCGAGCACGCAGGCCGCAGCCACCAGACCGGCGATCGTGCAAGTCGTACGCTTCATGGGATGCTCCTCCAGCAAGAGTGACGGTCAATCGGCGCGGAAAGGCGACAGACGCCTCCTCATCCTCATGCGGTCCAGAATACTCGCCCCAAGGCAGAGCGTCAACGTTCTCCGACGCTACTCGACGCCGCGGAATACCACCGGGGTCTGGCACAACGTCAGGTTCGACGTGTTGTAGCACATCGGCGTGAAGCGGACCGCGCGCTCGCCGGCGCCGGGGAATTTCAGGGGGACGACGACTGCGGCCCCCTCGACCCAAATGCGGGCCCCCGGCCCTTCGTCGAAATAGCTCCACTCGGGCAGCGGCCCGCCGGGCAATTGAACGAACCCGTCGGCGTCGATTCTTCCACCGATCCTCAAGGCGGGCGTGCCGGCGGGAATCGACTCGGGGATGTAGCCCGCCGGTACGCCCGCATCGGCGCCGCTCGGCCGGGCGCCGGAGTCCCACGAATACGTGGACGGCACGAGGACCAGGGGGCCATAGGTGAGTATGGACCCGGGCCGGCAGTCCTCGATCCGGTGGCCCAACCGGCCGCGGAAGACGATCCTCGCCCCTTGGGCCGTTCTCGTTTCGGTCAGCTCCGGTTTCCGCACGCACCCGGGCACGCGAAGGCGCACGGGGACGCCGGCCGGCAGGCCCTGAACGTCGATGGTCGCCTCGGCCCGGGCCGGGTACGCGGTGGCGATGGTCACCGTCGCCGCCGCGCCGCCGGGCAACGGCACCGTAAACCGGCCCGGCACGAGAAAGTTGACCCGCACCGCGCCGTCGCGGAACGTGACGGCATGCCGGGCGAACTCGGTCATCGCCATGCCGGCCTCGTGGACGCAGCACCACCACGCCTCTTCCATGAGGTGGGTGCCGTAGCCGTTGGCGGTCAGTCCGCGGTGGCCGAAGCAGCCGGTGATCCACTGGTTGAAGGCCAGGGCGTTCCAGAAGGTCCGCTCCGCCTTCTCGTACGCCGCGTCGTCGCCCAAGAGCAGGCCCGCGTTGAGATTCAGCATCAGCCAATCGGCGATCGAGCAGCCTTCGTTGCGCGCGCTGTGGGGAAAGCTCTCGGAGACGCACCCGTCGGGCATTTCGAAGCGTTTCTCGATCACCAGGCGGCGATTCAACTCGGGCTTCTCGTTCCACGCGGGATCGCCGGTCACGAGCGCCGCCACCTGGAGTCCGCGGAGCGTGCTCATGAAGCCGTGGGAGTGGCAACCCGCTTCGCAAGTTCCGAGGTGTTCGCGGATCAGGCCGCAGAATTCCAGCCACCGCGGATCGCGCGTGACGGCCCAGAGCCGGGCAAACGGCTCGCTCACCCAGGCCTCGATGAAGCGGCCACCCGACCCCTTGAGGCGGTCGCGCCAGGCGTCGCGCATCGACCACAGGCGTCCGGCCATGCCTTGCGCGGCGTCGATGGCCCGGGCGTCGCCCGTGAGATCGAAGTAGCGGATCAGCCCGCAGAACAGGCGGTTGGCGCACGCCAACGGGTCGTCTTCCGGCGCGAGGTTGACCGGCGTGGCCGCGTAGCGTCCAATGATGCCCGACGGCCGGCGCTGTTTCAGAATCCGCTCGAACAACGTTGCGAGCCGAGGATCGCGCGCCCCGTCGACGCCTTCCGAACAACTGAGGAACTCCAGCAGCCGGCCGGTCAGGTCGCCGGTGCACCAATGGGCGTGGCGCGTGCGCCCGTCGGGCCGTTCGAGGTCCATGAGGATGAAGTCCATCGAGTCCATCGGGTAGGCCGCGGTCCGCGTCCGCGCCAGCCCGATGCGGAAACTCAACTGCGACGGCCCCAAGGCCGGTTCGCCCAGCGCCGCCGTGCCCTTGAGCAACATCTTCGGCGACCGCGTGCGGTTGCCTGCGGGAGAGGGTTCGGCGCCGGCAGCGCCACCGCCTATACAAGCGGCGCCAAGGGCTGCCGCCCCCGCCGTGGATGCTCGCAGGAAATCGCGTCGATGGAACGGTTGAGTCATGGTGCTCCTCGTACAGACCTGTTGCCGAACGCGTTACTCGGGGCGCGCCGTGCCGAACACGTCGCGCACGGCTTCAAGATATTTCAAGCCGTGAACCGTGTCCGGTTCCAGGTAACTCCCTTCGGTCCATTCGTTCCAGCAGTTGATGTTCAGGATGCGCGGGCCGTTGGGCTGGGACATCAGGCGCCGCTTGGTCATGGCCAGCGCCTCCTTGAAACGCTCGGGCGTGTTGCCGCTGATGGTGTTGGTGAACGGGTAGCCGAAATTGCCGAATCCGTCGTCCTGGTGGGCCCGCGGGCTGGAGTCCCAGCCCATCGTCACGTTCGGGTAATACGGCACGTTGAACTTGCGCTGGGCCTCGTTCCAGTAGCGGAGGTAGGCGTCGCGGACTTCGTTGTAGTCGGTCTGGAGTTTCGGCAGCCCCACGTGGTGAATCCAGAC
The DNA here is from genome assembly GCA_964518805.1 of uncultured Planctomycetaceae bacterium. Classification (GTDB taxonomy): domain Bacteria; phylum Planctomycetota; class Planctomycetia; order Pirellulales; family Thermoguttaceae; genus CALFBP01. The sequence continues at coordinate 5,467 of CAZFKF010000321.1, forward strand.
GTACGAGGTGACCGAATCGAATCCCAGGTCCTTGACGAGCTGCACGGCGTCAGCCGGTTTCCGCTCGCCGGGGAGGATGGGCTGGCCCCAGACCACGGCGTTCAGATGCAGGCCGGGAAGTCCGGCGGCCACGGCCTTGGCGCGGAAGCGGTCGAGGCCCGCTCGCGTCGCCGCGACGCCGCCGAAGCTGTCTAGCAGCGTCGTCAGATCGTAGAACGAGAAGTACGGCCGCCCATCGATCCGCCAATAGGACGGATGAACAAAGTACGAGCGGATGACGTGATCGCAGATCTTGTCGAAATTCTCGGGCGTCACGGCGCCGGGGTAGAGGATCTCGCGCTTTGTGCCGCGTTTGTAGGGGTGGATCTCCTGCCAATCGTGATTGGCCCACATGAAGGCGAACTTCAGTCGGGAGTTGTTGCGGGCCTTGAGGAATCCGATGTCGATCGGCCGGTCGAGAAACGGGCCGTCGTTGTAGTAGTACCAGTCGAAGATGAAGGCATCGATGCCGTGGTCGGCGGCCGCGGCGATCTTCCGCTCCATGACCTTCGGATCGGATTCGTCGGCGTAGCCCCAGAGAGGCACGTTGGGCTGGTGGTGTCCGGGGAAACGCGGTTTGGCCGCCTTGACCAGGTCCCATTCGGACCAATCCTTGCCCTTGCTCTTCACATT
>CAZFKF010000322.1:0-6118 GCA_964518805.1 uncultured Planctomycetaceae bacterium
CCTATGGCGATTGTGCCGACTCCGCAGGCCCGCGGCGCTGCGTCGGCCGTCGGGCCAGCCGGCCTTGGGCGGGTACGTAGCGATCCCCATCCCGGCGCGATAGGATGTCCGGGCGCGGGCAATCCCATCCACGAGCGTGAAAGGAGCCTGGCGATGCGCTGCGGTCGAGCCACGGTAACGGCATGGGGGTCATGGACCTTGACGTGGGTCTTGGCGGCGGGAGCCTATGGCGCCGAACCGGCTGGCCCGCCGGCCGACGGCACGCCGCTTCCCGGCACGGCCAAGCTCGACTGGACCGGCGACATCGCCTCGCGCCTGGTCGATTCGGTGGATCGGTTCCTTCTGAAGGAAATCGAGAAGTCCATCGCCCGCCGCGGGCAGTTCTGGAAACGCGACTTCTCGTCGCCCGAGAAATACAACGCCTCGATCGAGCCCAACCGCAAGCGGCTGGCGCATATCCTCGGCGTGCGCGAGCCGCGCGCCGCATCGCCCGACATCGAGTTTCTGAACACGCTGAGAGCCCCGGGGATCCCGGGCGGCTCGAACGAGCGTTATCAGGCCGTCGCATGCCGTTGGCCGGCATTCGGCGACGTCCACGGCGAAGGCATGTTGCTCGTTCCCAAGAGGCCGATCGCGGCCTATGTGGTGGCCATCCCCGATGCGGATCAGACTCCGGAAATGCTCGCCGGGCTGGTCGAAGGCGTCCCACCCGAGTCCCAGTTCGCCCGCCGCCTGGCCGAAAGCGGCTGCATGGTGGTCGTTCCGGCGATCATCAATCGCGGCGTCACGCAACGCGGGCTTTCCAATCGCGAGTTCCTCTATCGCTCAGCCTTCGAGATGGGCAGGCATCTGATCGGCTACGAGGTCCAGAAGACTCTCGGTGCGGTCGATGCCCTGCGCAGAGTGAAGGCCCCTTCGGGAGGCAAACCGCGAGTCGGCCTGATGGGTTGGGGTGAAGGTGGAATGCTTGCCCTTTGCGCCGCGGCGCTCGATCCGCAGATCGACGCCGTTTGCGTGAGTGGGTACTTCGACTCCCGGCAAGATGTGTGGCAGGAGCCGATTTACCGCAACGTCTTCGGGATCCTTGAGCAGTTCGGCGATGCGGAATTGGCTTCGATGATCGCTCCGCGCGCGCTGATCGTCGAAGCGGCCAAAGGACCAGAGCTCGTCGTGCCGTCGGGCACCGGCGGCGGGCCGGGCCGGCCCGTCTCGCCGAAGTTGGACGATGTCCGACGCGAGATCAACCGGGCACCCGAACAGGTCAAGGGACTGAATCTGGCGGCGCGCGTGGAACTGGTCCTCAGCGGCGACGGCGCGGGACCGCAGGGCTCCGAAAAGGCCCTTGCCTGTTTCGTCGACACCCTAACGCCGGGCGCCACCGTAGCGCCGCTGGGCGTTCCGGCAAAGCTTCAAGACCTCTCCGATGGTCCCGAGGGCCGGCACAAGCGGCAGATGCACGAACTCGATCGCCACACGCAATGGCTGCTCTCCGAAAGTCCTTACGTGCGTCAAGAGTTCATGAAGAACCTCGACACCAGTTCGCTCGACAAGTACCAGAAGACGGTCGAGTGGTACCGCGACTTCTTCTACAACGAAGTGATCGGGCGGTTCGACGACAAGCCGCTGCCGTTCAACCCTCGCAGCCGCAAGGCCTACGACAAGCCGAAATGGACCGGCTACGAAGTGGTGCTCGACGTGTTTCCCGATGTCTTTGCTTACGGCATTCTGCTGGTGCCCAAGGACGTGAAGCCGGGCGAGCGGCGGCCCGTGGTCGTGTGCCAGCACGGGCTGGAAGGGCGCCCGCAGGACATCGTCTCTGGCGACCATCCGGCCTATCACGATTTCGCCGCCAAGCTGGCCGAACAGGGCTTCGTGACCTTCGCGCCGCAGAACCTCTACATCTTCCAGGACCGCTTCCGCAGCTTGCAGCGCAAAGCCAACCCGATCAAGAAGACGCTCTTCTCGATCATCGTGCCGCAGCACCAGCAGATCGTCGATTGGTTGGGCACGCTGCCGTTTGTGGACGCGAAGCGGATCGGCTTCTACGGGCTTTCCTACGGCGGCAAGACGGCCATGCGCGTGCCGCCGTTGGTGAAGAACTACTGCCTCTCGATCTGTTCGGCCGACTTCAACGAGTGGGTCTGGAAGAACGCCTCGACGCGGAGCCCGTACAGCTACGTGTTCTCGGGCGAGTACGAGATCTTCGAGTTCGACCTGGGCAGCACGTTCAACTACGCCGAGATGGCGGCCCTGATCGCCCCGCGCCCGTTCATGGTCGAGCGGGGACATTTCGACGGCGTGGCCCCGGACGAGACCGTGGGCTACGAGTACGCCAAGGTGCGGCACCTCTACGCCGCGAAGCTGGGGATCGGCGACCGGACCGAGATCGAATGGTTCGTCGGCCCGCACACGATCAACGGCAAAGGAACCTACGAGTTCCTGCACAAGCACCTGGATCGGAGTCGAGGGAAGTGACGGCTACGTTCTAGAGAGTCAAGATTAATTTCGCAGCGCCGGCGACGGGTTCACTCTTCTCGATCGTGACACTTCCGCCTTGATCGATGAACCATGTCTCTTTGAAGCGATACGGTGTGAAGGCGATTCCGCCTGCTTTCGTCGTGAGTTCCGGGGCGACTTCCAGTTCGACCCGTTTATTCGTCCCATGGTACGCGATGTAAATCGGCCATGGACGCACCATTCCCGGACACCGCAGGCCGTGTTCCGTCTTCAGGGCTAGCCACCTATAGCATGTGATTCATTTCCTTTTATTCTGTCAATAGTACCCCCCAAGAAAAGACGACCACACGCCACGACATCAGAATTGACCCTTTCGCGGGGATCACGACCCATCGATTTCTGTTGAGGCATGCAGTACTCGCCACATAGTCTGGTGTATTGGATTTCATCTAAAAGATGGGTTTAAGAGCACGCGAATATGCACGGTTCCCGGATAATCCGCTTGACATCGGTCGCGGGATCTGGGCTTTCGTGCCTCTGCGCCCCATGGTGATAGCTGTGGCAGACCGCGACCTGGCCGGGATGCAGAAGGTGGCCCAGGATGCGGTGAAGGAGTACGTGCGGTCGCGGATTCCGGCGAAATGTTTCTGGACTATGGTGTACGGATCAAGGGCCGCAGCCCAGGCACGCTGACCTTGCTGGTGCAACTCTGCGGCCAGAACACGGGCTATCTGCCGACCGACAAGGCGGTCCAGGGGGGCACTACAGCGCCGACAAATTCGTCGTCGGGCCCGACGGCGGCCAGATCCTGGTCGACGAAACGGTCCGCCTCATCCAGCAGATGTGGCAGGAATAGAGGCTGTAGCGGCCAGACCGGCCCGCCTCGGCAAAAGGCCCGCGGATTGCGCGGTTGCCGCGGATTTTCGGTGAAGCTCACAGCCGATGTCATATTCGTGTCTGTGCAGTCTCAGGCTCGCTTCGCAGGGTTCGACCGGCGCGGTCCGACGCGGACGCCTCCCGTCGAACGAGAGGAGTCCGATCGATGAAGTTCCGTTTGGGCGGTTGGGTTTGTCTGGCGGGAATATTCGGGCTGCCCGGTTGCGAGCACGCGCAGCCCTCGGTGGCCCCGCCGGCCGTGCCCAAGGTCTCGGTCAGCCGGCCGATCGTGCGCGAGGTGGCCGACTACGAGGAGTTTACGGGCCGGACCGACGCGGTGAGTACGGTCGACATCCGAGCGCGGGTCACGGGTTACTTGATGAAGGTCGGCTTCAAGGACGGCGACTACGTCAAACAGGACGATCTGCTCTACGAGATCGATCCGCGTCCCTTCCAGGACGATCTGGACCGGGCCAAGGGTGAAATCGAGCGCCTCGAAGCGCAGAAGAAGCTCCTCGACATCCAGGTCGTTCGCTTCCGGGAATTGGTGTCGAAGCGCGCCGCGGCGCAGGAGGACCTCGACCAGTACCTGGCCCAGCAAGCGGAAAACATCGGGGAGCTCAAGTCGGCCAGGGCCCAGGCCGCCAAGGCGGCCTTGAATCTCGGATTCACGCGGGTCACGGCGCCGATCGCGGGCAAGATCGACCGCACGCTGATGATGCCGGGAAACCTCGTCAATGCCGACACGACTATGCTGACGACCATCGTTTCGATCGACCCGATGTACGCCTACTTCGACATCGAAGAGCCGACGCTGTTGCGCGTGCAGAAGATGAAGCGCGACGGGGAGTTGAAGAACCGCTCGCTCCACGAGGTGGAAGTGGTCATGGGCCTGGCCGACGACGTGGATCGCAAGTTCCCGCTCCGCGGAAAGTTGGATTTCGCCGCCAACCGGGTCGATTCGCAGACCGGCACGATCCAGGTCCGCGGCGTGTTCGCCAACCCCTACAAGGGACGCGAACAGCCGCCGTTGCTCACGCCCGGGCTGTTCGTCCGGGTCCGCCTGCACATGGGCCTGCCGCACAAGACGCCGCTGGTCACCGAGCGGGCCCTGGGGACCGACCAGGGACAGAAGTTCGTCTACGTGGTCGACGAGAAGAACAAGGTCGACTACCGCCGCGTCAAGCTGGGGTTGTTGTTCGACGGATTGCAGGCGATCGAGGAAGGGCTGAAAGCGGAGGACCGCGTCGTGGTCAACGGGCTCCAACGCGTGCGCCCGGGCATCGAGGTCGAGCCCGAAGAGGTGGACATGCTGAGCCAGGCGGGGACCGCCGCGCCGCCGATCCGGCCGGCCGCGAAACCGGCGGCGGAGAAGACCGGAAAATAGACGGATGAAGGATCGGAAGTGAGGGATGAATGATGCGCGAGGCCGTCCGATTCGACTGAAAAAGGGTCCCCTCTCCCTTTGGGAGAGGGTTAGGGTGAGGTCGGTTTGTGGGAGAAGCGGCTGAGTTCAGTGCTCTCCGCCGCGTCGGCCCTCACCCCCGGCCCCTCTCCCAAAGGGAGAGGGGAGACTCTTCCGATAGCCTCTGAGTTGCGAGCAACAGGGTCCAAGGCGCGGCCTGGCAGTGGATCGGGCCGGAATCGTTTGATCCGTCATCCTTCCTCCCTCAACATTCACCCTTCATCGCCTCCCTGACGGCCTTTCACCCCTGACGCATCCACACCTATGCTATCGCGGTTCTTCATCGACCGGCCGATCTTCGCCGCGGTGCTCTCGATCGTGATCGTGCTGGCCGGCGGCGTGGCCGTGACAACCCTGCCGATTGCCCAGTATCCCAACATCACGCCGCCCACGGTGCAGGTGACGTGCTCGTATCCGGGGGCCAACGCCCAGGTGGTGGCCGACACCGTGGCCGCTCCCATCGAGCAGCAGGTCAACGGCGTCGAGAACATGCTCTACATGTCCTCGCAATGCACCAACGACGGCGCGTACACGCTCACGGTCACGTTCGATCTGGGCACCGATCTGAAGATCGCGCTGGTCCAGGTGCAGAATCGCGTGCAGTTGGCCATGCCGCAACTGCCGTCCCAGGTGCAGCAGCAGGGCGTGAACATCAAGAAGAAGACGCCCAACATCTTGCTGGTCGTCAACATCATCTCGCCCGACCTGCGGTACGACGACCTCTACCTGTCGAACTACGCCACGATCTATGTGCGCGACGAGTTGATGCGCCTCGACGGGGTCAGCGACGTGACCATGCTCGGCGAGCGTGACTACTGCATCCGCGTCTGGCTCGATCTGGAGAAACTCTCCTCGCGGAACATGACGCCCGACGACGTGGTCGACGCGGTCCGCGAGCAGAACAACCAGGTGGTGGCCGGGCAGTTGGGGCAGCCGCCGTCGGTGGCCGGGCAGAACTTCCAGCCGACGCTCAGCGCCCTTGGCCGGTTGGCCGATCCCGGCCAATTCGGCGAAATCGTGGTGAAGACCGGCCGGCCTTCGCCGGGCCGGCCCGACGCCCCGCTGGTCCGGCTACGCGACGTGGCCCGCGTGGAACTCGGGGCCCAGCAGTACGACCAGGCGTGCCTTCGCGACGGCGAACCCTCGGTCGGGCTGGCCGTCTTCCAGACGCCCACGGCCAATGCCCTGGACACGGCCGAGGGCGTCCGCCGGAAGATGGATGAATTGAAGCAGTCGTTTCCCCAAGGGCTCGACTACGTGGTCAACTACGACACGACGCCGTTCGTGCGCGAGTCGATCGTCGAAGTCCTCAAGACGCTG
>CAZFKF010000323.1:0-6110 GCA_964518805.1 uncultured Planctomycetaceae bacterium
TATCGATCACCGTCTCGCCCTTGGAGAGGCTGCTTGTGGCCGCAGAAAAATCGACTGTATCGGCCCCCAGACGCCGGGCGGCTAATCCGAAACTCGTGCGGGTTCGGGTCGAGTCCTCGAAAAACAGGTTCACGCAGGTCTTTCCGCCCAGAAGCGGGAATTTCCGGTCGCCGGCGTCCAGGGCTTTGCGAAATACGTCGGCCTTGTCGAGGATCAAGGTAATCTCTTCGGCCGAAAGCTCTTCAAGCCCCAATAGATGGCGTTTCGTCCAACAGCCAACCGTCCCCAGATCGAGCATTTCGGTGCTCATGGCGATGTGCTTTCCTTATCACGCGAGAACCCCGCGTGATTCTAAGGCAACCCGCCTCGCTGCGGAAGGGTTGGCATGGCGCGATACGCTCTGCGCGCCGCGTTCTTCGTGGCCAACGAAGCCGACTCACTTGGAGGGACACTGAGGGATACAATCAGCATGGAAGGCGTGCCAGCGGGATGTGATCCGACCGCACGGTCGCGGATAACCGTCACGATCCGCAAAGGCAGCTTGACCTCGCCATATTGAGCATATAGTGCGGGCTATTTGTGCTTTTCTCGGCCCCTCGGCCTATTGGGCATTTGAAACGTAAAGAATTAAGGTCCCACTTGCCTTTCGTCACGCTGTCGCGACATATACTTCCGGAGGGGTAATGCTCCCGCAAGTCTGCCCAAACGCGGCCTTCCACATTTCGGTTGACCCTAGTGGTACGATACCTTCGTGATAAGATAAGGAGCTGCGGGAGCGAACTCGCGAGTGTTTTGCCTGGCAAGAATGTTGCTTCCCAGATTTTCGTGGCCTCCCAGACATCGCTATCTATCCAGAACTCCGAAGCGCTTCGCAGTCAAATCGAAGCCGCGTTGGAGCGCTGCGTTCCCATGGGAAACGGCTGCCCTGACCGGCTCGGTGAGGTGATTCGCTATAGCCTCCTTGCGCCGGGCAAACGCATGCGGCCCTTGTTGACCTTTCTAGCGGCGGAGGCATGTGGGGGAACCATCGACGCGGCCCTGCCCGCAGCGTGTGCCGTGGAGATGGTCCACGCCTACTCCCTGGTTCACGATGACCTTCCTGCGATGGACGACGATGATCTGCGTCGCGGCAGGCCTACTTGCCATAAGGTGTTTGGCGAGGGGATGGCCATCCTGGCGGGCGACGCCCTGTTAACCCTTGCCTTCGAGACTCTGGCAAAGGGAGTCCGTCCGGCGAGTCTGGCCGGCGAGTGTTGCGCGGCCTTGGCGGAAGCGGCTGGCGCAGGTCATCTGGTGGGTGGGCAGGCTGACGACATTTGTGGTGGGCCAACCCCAACTCTCGAGGCCCTTGAATCCATGCACCAGCGCAAGACCGGGGCCATGATCGTTGTGTCGCTGAAGCTGGGCGCCATGACCGCGGGGGCCGATTCGCACAAGATGCGTGCGTTGGCCGAGTACGGCCGACGGGTGGGCTTGGCGTTCCAGATCGTCGACGACGTGCTGGACGTTCGAGGAGACGAAGAGGCTCTGGGCAAGCGCGCCCAGAAGGACGCTCAGGACGGAAAACTCACATTTCCTGGGCTGCTTGGAATGGATGCGAGCGTACGACGCGCGGAGGGACTGATTGCCGAGGCGATCGAGGACTTGGCTCCCTTCGGGCCCCGGGCGGCAAGCCTCGAGGCCCTGGCCCGCTACGTCGTGGAAAGGAATCACTGATGGACAGATTGCTGGCCACGATCCGATCTCCCCAAGACCTCAAGTCGCTCGCGCCGAAGCAACTCGAGCAGCTCGCCGCCGAGATTCGCGAGGCGCTTTGCCGGCTGGTGGCGACGCGCACCGCCCATTTCGCCTCGAACCTCGGCGTCGTCGAGTTGACGCTGGCCCTGCACACCACGTTCGACTTCAGCCGCGATCGGTTGATCTGGGACACCGGTCACCAGGTCTACCCTCACAAGATGGTCACCGGGCGCTATCCGCAGTTCCACACAATCCGCGCAAAAGGCGGGTTGATGGGCTATCCCAATCCGGCGGAAAGCCCCTACGACCTGTTCATGACCGGGCACGCCGGTTGCAGCGTGTCCTCGGCCCTGGGGTTGAAATGCGGCGACGACCTGCTGCAAGGCGACGAGCCGCGCCACGTGGTGGCCGTGGTCGGCGACGGCGCCTTCCCCTGCGGCACGGTGTTCGAGGCCCTGAACAATGCCGGCGGGCTGAAGAAACGGTTGATCGTCATTCTCAACGACAACAAGATGTCGATCTGTCCGCGGGTCGGCGGAATGGCCGACTATCTCGACCGGCTCCGCATGACCCCCTTCTACACGGGGTTGAAGGCCGAGATCCAGAAGTTCGTCAGCAGCGTCCCGCTCATCGGCGAATCGATGGAGCGGGCCCTGGGCCAACTGAAGGATGCGGTCAAGGCCGGATTCCTCGGCGGAATGCTGTTTGAGGAACTTGGGTTCCACTACCTGGGCCCCGTCGACGGACACAGCATTCGCCAGCTCCAGAAGTACCTGGCCATGGTCCGCGACTTCAAGCACCCCGTGCTGCTGCACGTGGTGACCGAGAAGGGCCACGGTTTCCAACCGGCCGCCGAAGACCCCGTGGTCTTCCACACGCCCGCTCCCTTCGTCCGGCAAAACGGCACCGAAGTGCTCTTCAGGAAGAAGGAGTCGGCCAAGCCCTACACGCAAATCGCCCGCGACGCCATCGCCGCGCAGATGGAGAAGGACGCGCGCGTCGTGGTGATCACGGCGGCGATGTGCCAGGGGAACATGCTCGAACCGGTGCGCGAGAAGTTCCCCAAGCGGTTCTTCGACGTGGGAATCTGCGAATCGCACGCCGTAGCGTTTGCCGCGGGCCTCGCCAAGTCGGGGGTGCGCCCCATCGTCGACATCTACAGCACGTTCCTCCAACGCAGCTACGACCAGATCTTTCAGGAAGTCTCGCTGCAGAATCTTCCGGTCACCTTGATGCTGGACCGCGCTGGGTTGGTTGGGCCCGATGGCCCCACGCACCACGGAGCGTTCGACCTGGCCTATCTGCGACATCTCCCCAACCTCGTGGTGATGGCCCCCGGCGACGCATGGGACCTGGAGGCGATGCTCGATTTCGCCATGGCCCACGACTTTCCGGCCGCCATCCGCTACCCCAAGGCCGCCGCCATGTCCATCGAGCGCCGGGCGGCCCCCATTCAACTCGGCACGGCCGAGGTGATGCACTGGGGACGCGACGCCATGCTCGTTGCCTGCGGCGCGATGCTCGGCACGTGCCTGTCCGTGGCCGATGAAATGCGCCACCAAGGGATCGACGCGGGAGTGATCAACGCCCGCTTCGTCAAACCGCTGGATACGGAGACGATCCTCCGCGCCGTAGCCGAAGTGCCGGTTGTGGTCACGGTTGAAGAAGGCGCCCTGGCCGGCGGATTCGGAAGTGCCGTGCTTGAAGCCGCCAACGAGGCCGGCCTCGATACGCGCTGCGTGCATCGCCTCGGTATCCCCGACCGCTTCATCGAGCACGGCGAACGCAAAGAACTCCTCGCCGATCTGGGCCTCGACGAAGCCGGCATCCTCAAGTCCTGCCTGGCCCTGTCCGTCCCCTGTCCGCGCCCCGGCGTCGCCTGCGTGCAACGGGCGAAGTAGGGAAAAGGACGGCGGTAAGCAGCCGACAGTAGGCAGTAGGATTAGGCAGGTCGCAGTTGTCTGCAGCGGAGGCTGGCTGAGCTACACATCCAGGAGTATGGCGTGGTCGATGCGGATCTGAGCGGGTACTTTGACAGCATCCCGCACCCGGAACTGATGCGGTGCGTCGCCCGTCGCGTGAGCGACAAGGCCATGCTTCACCTGATCAAGCAATGGCTGGTGGCGCCGGTGGAAGAAACCGACGAGCGGGGCCACGTCAAACGTGCCACGCGGAACAAGGACACGCAGCGCGGCTCGCCGCAAGGCGCGCCGATCTCACCCTTGTTGGCGAACCTGTACATGCGACGTTTCGTGCTGGGTTGGAAGACCCTCGGGCATGACACCCGTTATCAGGCCCGGATTGTCAACTACGCCGACGATTTCGTGATCCTGTGTCGCCGTCCGGCGGAAAGCGCCTTGGCGACGATGCGCGACATGATGCAAAGGCTGAAGCTGACGGTCAACGAGACGAAAACGCACGTCTGCCGCCTGCCCGCCGATTCGTTCGATTTCCTTGGGTATACGTTCGGCCGGATGTATTCACCGCGAACGGGCGGGGGCCTATTCTCGCATTCTTGGGGCGGGGTCTCAGCGCCGGCCGCTGCCTGGGCGGCGGGGTAGACGTCTCAGGCATTCAGAGACGAAGAGACGGTTCCTGGCTCCGATAATCCGGGACTCAGCACGGAGAAAAGACGCTGACGCGTCAAGACCGCAGTTGCTGCATGTGCGAACCGATCGGATCGAACCGGATTCACGCGGGGAGCGGGGCCCGCGGCGGGCTGACGCACGCTAGGGTGTTTCCGGGTCGGCTCGCTGGGAGGGCCCGCTCTTCGTGATGACGCCGTCTTCCATCTCGTAGATCGTGTCGAACACGTCGAGGGTACGGTGGTCGTGCGTAACCACGATCACTCCGGCCCCGTGTTCGTGGGCCACGCCTCGAAAGAGTTCCATCACCTGCCGGCCGCGGTGGCTATCGAGGGCTGCCGTCGGTTCGTCGGCCAGGATCACGCTGGGATCGTTGGCTAAGGCCCGGGCAATGGCCGTCCGCTGCTGCTCGCCGCCCGAGAGCATCGACGGCCCGTTCTCGGCCCGGCGCGCGATCCCAAGCTCTTCGAGCAGTTCCATGGCTCGCCGACGCGCGCGGCGCCGACCGGCGCCGTTCAGTTCGAGAGCCACCTGGACGTTTTCGCGCGCGGAAAGGAACGGGATGAGATTCGCCTTTTGGAAGACATAGCCGATGTGCTGTCGGCGAAAGGTCCGCACGTTGACCCAAGGGAAGGGACCGTCGAAGACGAGCTCGCCGCCGATGAGGATCTGTCCGGAGGTGGGAGGGTTGATCAGCCCGACCGCCGTGAGGAAGGTGGATTTGCCTGCCCCGCTGGGGCCCAGCAGGGCGATTAGCTCCCCCCGGCGAACCGCCAGCGTGGCGTCGCGCATGGCGACCACCTCGGTGTGGCCGCTGCCGTAGACCTTGGTCAGGGCGCGGGTCTCGATGGCCAGGCATTCGTTCATCGTCGCCTCATCCCATCAGCGCTTCGTTCGGCTCGACGCGCATGGCCTTCCAGACGCCAAGCAGACTCGCCAGCACCGAGATTCCCAGTACGACGGCCGCGAGCTGCAGCAAGTCTTCGTTCGTGAGGACGACGCGCCGAGGGAAGTACGGAAAGAGCTTCTGCCCCGCCATGTACGCAACTCCATAACCAACTCCTCCCAGGACGATGGCCTGCTGAAGGATCAGTCCGAGAACGACCCGATTCGGCGCGCCGATCAGCTTCAACAGGGCAATCGAATGCAGCTTGTCGAGCGTCAACGTGTAGAGGATCAACGCCATGATGATGGCCGCAATGATCGTCAGAAGCGCCCGGAACATCCCCAACTGCCTTCGGGATTTGTCGACCATTCCTCGCAGCAGTAGACTTTCCTGGCCGGCCTTGGCGAACACCGACACATCGCCCCAGGAGGCCAAGGTCGCCGTCACCGCGTCCGGGTCGGCGCCCGGAGCGACCCGGACAACCACGGCGCTGAGGTCGGGCGAGGCCACGGCGGGCAGTTCCGCCATGGGGCGCGCGAGGTACTCCGTAAGGATGGGTTGACTGAGGAAGACGTCTTCCGACCGGCTGCGGTGTTCCCGTGCCGCTCGTTCGAGGCGGATGGCTTCGCCGGGCGTGTCGAACTGGATCGCCTGCGAATCCCACACGGTGACGAAGATCATCCCGTCGCCGGCGCTGCTGGCCATGCCGCCGGTGATGCCGACGACGATGTAGGTTTCCTTGCCCAACTTCACCCGTTCGTGGAGCCGCAAGCCGAGTGTTTTGTCTGCGATCATCTCGTAGTGATTCTGCGCCAAGGGCCTGCCGGCGATCAGCGGTAGCCATTCCCCTCGGTCCTGCGGCCAACTGAGCCCCAAGACGGACATCCGCAAGGGCTTGCCGT
>CAZFKF010000324.1:0-6109 GCA_964518805.1 uncultured Planctomycetaceae bacterium
AATCCCTCGGAGACCTTTCAGGCGTCGCTGGGTTTGCCGTTTTCGGTCCTGTGGCGGCCGGCCGAGAACTGGACCATCCAGGCAAGCTACATGCCGCTCGTCACGGTGAACGCAAGGGCAACCTGCAAACTCGCGGAAACCGCCTTCGCTTTCGTTGGATTCGAATCGCTGCAAGACGCGTATCTCCTGGCGGACCGCGAAGACGTCAAAGACCGTTTCATGGGATTTGAAAAACGGGTGATCGCCGGCCTCCGGTGGGATGCCTGGCAGCACGCGGCCCTCGAGTTCAGCGCCGGCTACGCTTTCGACCGCTACTACGGCTCGGGCCAGAACCAGATCGGCGGCAGCCTGCACGATCAAGTCGACGTCGCTCCGGGCGCGTTCTTGTCGACGAGCTTCCAAGTCCGGTTCTGACATCCGTTCCCGATACGCCGCGTGGTCCCCGTCATTGAAGAACGTCTGCTGTCCGCGGTTGCCGCGCTGCGTCACGTGATGCGGCAATCCGGGAACGGCCAGTCTTGCTAATCTCGCCCTCGCATGAGTCCAAGAGGCGCAACCAAGCGTGTAAAATTGCGTCGGCTGGCGCAACCTATATTGTCAGTGGGGCGGCAGGACCCTTCGGAGACGCGCACAGTGGACTGGGACGCCCTGATCGACGAATACGGCCCCATGGTGGTCCGCGTTTCCTGGCGGATCCTGGGCCACGGGGCCGACGTCGAGGACAACGTCCAGGAGGTCTTTTGCGAGGCGTTTCAACTCCAGCGGCGAGAGGCGGTTCGGCACTGGGGAGGACTGTTGCGGCGAATGGCAACGCTTGGGGCCTTGGCCAAGTTGCGGCGCCGGCGGCACGAGGCGCCGCTGGACGACGTGGCTCAACCGGGACGCGAAGCATTGCCGGAACAGGCCCTGATCGCCGCCGAACTGGAGGCGCGGCTCCGTGCGGCCGTGGGCGGCCTTCCCGAGCGCGAAGGAGCGGTGTTCAGTCTCCGCTACTTCGAGAAAATGGAACTGCCCGAGATCGCGGCGACGTTGGGGATCAAGTACCAGGCAGCGGCCACGGCCCTTTGCCGGGCTCGGGCCAGGCTCGAAGCGGTCTTCAGCGAAACCGCCGTGGAGGACTCGTGATGAAAGAGGACCGAATCGATGGCGAAGGCGCGGGCCGGACGGACGACCTCAGTCCAACACTGCGGCGGGCGGTGAATGGGATACTCCGCGATCCGCCGCCAGACGATGTGACGTGCCGGGCCTTGGCCGCGGCCCGCCAAGTCAGAGTCTTAGCGCCGGTCGAAGGCTCGGGGCATCGCCGGAAGGCGTCGCGGTTGCTCGGCGTGTTGGCGATTGCGGCCGCGTTGGGGTTGGTTGCCGCGTCGGCGTGGTGGCATTGGGGCGGAAGGCCGAATCAGCAGGCGAACGTCGGCCCGCCGCAACACGGGCCCGACAACGTCCGGCCCACTGCGCCCGAGCGTGGGGCTGGCGAGGGCGACCGGCTGCCAAGCCTTTGGGCCTACCGGCAGGCGGCCAGGGTCTCGACGGACGCTCTGGATGTGATGCTCGACCACGACGCCCACCGCGTGCTGCGACCCGATAAGCAGCCCTTTGCCGCGGGAACTTCGCTGGACGGCCTCCGGCAGACGCTCTAACCGTCCGGCGTGCGAGAGATCATTCTTCACCAAGGAGAGTCAGAGATGCTACGGCTATGCGCAGATGCAATTGCGGTGGTTTCGCTACTTGTCGCCGGGGTTCAGGCATTGGCAGCGGCAGCCGATCCGGTTGCCGACAACGCGGCATTGCACTACTGGCGCGCGTTCAGCGTGTTTCCCAGTCTCAGCGACAAGCAGGAGGAAAGCCTCCGGGCCGCGATTGAGAAACCCGGTCCGATACACGAAGAGACGGCCAAAATGATCGAACTCGGCCGGGCGTCGCTGAAGGAACTGCATCGCGGGGCCGCGTGCTCCCGTTGCGTTTGGGGCACGCCGTTGGAGGAAGGGGCCGAGGTGCTCCTGCCCCACTGTGCCAAGGTCCGGCAATTGGTCCGGCTGGCGTGTGCCCGGGCTCACCTAAGGTTCCAGCAACATCGGCCGGCAGAGGCGATCGACGACCTCATGGCCGCGATGACCCTGGGACGGCATCTGGCCGACGACCGAATCATCATCTGCCTGATGGTGGATTTCGCCGTCGAGCGGCAGGCGATCGGCGCGGCTGCCCGGCATCTCGGGCAACTCCAGGCGGCGCAGCTCGACGACTTTGCTGCACGGCTCGACAGGCTCCCGCCCGCGCTGACGATGCGACAGGCCATTCAGTCCGAAAAGGAGTTTCTGCTCGAAGGATTCATTCGCGACCTCTCAGGCCCGAACGCCAAGGAGAAGGTCGCAGCCCTCCTCAAGGGAATCTCGGACAACGACGCTGCCGTTTCCAAGTGGTTGCAGGAGGCCCCCGCGGAACAGATCCGCGACGCGGCCATTGCCCTGCGTCCCGTGTACGACAAGATCGCCGCGATGATGGAAGGGCCGCCGGCCGAGGTCAAGTCGCCCGAGACGCTCTTGGCCGGACTCAATGGGCCGGCGCGAGCGTTGGGCATGGGGCTCCTGCCGACAGTGCTGGCGTGCCGCGTCAGCGAAGCCGCCCATCAGACCCGGCTCGCAATGCTCAAGGCGGCTGTGGCGGTGGCCCGCCACGGCCGCGAGGCGCTTCGGAACGAGTCATTCCAGGACCCCTACGGCGGCGGGCCGTTCGCCTATGAGAAAACGCCCGGCGGATTCCGGCTCGTGTCCAAGACGCGTGATCGGGACGGAAAGGCGGTCATTCTGGAAGTCGGTCAACAGCCGTAGGACGCAGGATATGCTTCGGCACCCCGATAGCAGAGCTGTCGGGCCACCCGGTCCGGAGTACGTTGTGCTCAAGCACGACCTACGGTCGGCCAACGCCCCTCGGCCTGTGCGGTCTATTCAGTCCGGTTGGGCGAATCGAAGCCGCGGGGCACGGGCGGGAGGTCCTTGGTCAACACGGGCGGCGTTTCGCGACCGGCCTTGGTGTAGTCGAACGGTTTGAAGCCGAGTTTCAACGCCGGCGAGTCGGGCTTGAGGTGGAAATCGTCCTTGGCCGCGTCGACGAACAACGGATCGGCGATCACCGAATGGAGGTCCTGGTTGCGGTCCTTGCGCCACTTGGCCAGATCCAACCCATTAAAGAAGGTGACCGGCTGTCCGGCGGCGTTCCAGTACACGTTGTCATCGAGCTTGAAGTTGTTGTCGTTCCAATTGCTGCCCAACAGCGGCCCCTTGGTCCAATAGACAATGTTTCGCTCGAACCAAAACGACAGATGGGGCTCGGTCCGGGTGCGCTGCAACTGCTGCTGCGTGGCAAAGGCGAAGATGTTGTTCTGGATCCGGTTCTCCTTGCCATAGTGCTGATGGAACCCTCCAGTCCGGGTGCGGTAGACGAGGTTGTTCTCCAGGACGATATGCGTGGAGCCTTCGTCGGGGTAGAGGCCCCAACCGCCGTAGTCGAACGACTGCACGTCGTGGATGTGGTTATCGTGCACGCGCGTGCCGTCGGACGTTCCCAGCGTGTACACCCCACCCATGTCGGAAAGCACGCCCTGGCCGATGGTGTGCATGTGATTGAACCCGATGTCGTTATGGTTGGCCAGGCTGGGGGCGTACCCCCAGATCCAACCCACGGAGACCGAGGTGTAGTAGAGATCGAAAATGTCGTTGTGCACGACGGAGTTGTGTGGCGAGTGGCCGATCCACACGCCAATGGCTGCGGGGTGCATGCGCCCGGCGTGGGCAATCGTGCAATTGCGGACCGTCTGATGGGAAACGACTGCCTCGGGATCGGTGGGCACGCTTCCGCTGTCTTCCCAGAGGCCGCTGCCGGCATGGCCGATCTTCACTCCGCCGCCGCCGAGGTCAACCATCTCGCAGCCCTCGACGCGGTTGTTGCGGCATCCGACGCCGAACGCCATCGCATACGCTCCCACGTGGCGAACCGCGCAGCGCTCGATCGCCAGGTTTCGGGCGCCGATCGCGGCAACCGCCGAATTGAGGCCCACTTCGGCCTGCGGGAAGGCCTGGCCCGCGGCGGGCAGCACCCAATTGGCATGGGCGAAGGTGAGTCCGCGAAGCTGGATGTCGTGCACCCAGTGCCGCCCCTTGACGTCGCCGGAGAATGCCACGAGTTGCTCCAGGCGCGGGGCAATGACGACGGTCTTCTCGGGCGTTTCGCCGGGGCGCGGGACGTAGATCAGCTTTCCGCTGGGGCGATCGAGATACCACTGGCCCGGCTCGCCGAGGGCTTCTCGCACGTTCTCGACGAAGAAGCGACTGCCTTTGCCAAACGCGCCCCAGCCGTCGGGCGTACAGGTCTGGCCGGTGAAGGTGACAATCCGCTTGGCGGCATCGATCTCCGCGATCCGCATGCGCGACGCTGACCATTGGTGGAACGCCACGACCTCGACGTCGCCGCGATGGGCCCAGTCGCCGCGGATCTCGTCGCCGGAATAGGCGAATCGATCAGCCCCGCGCCCCTGCGTCTTCGGCGAAGGTGGCACTTGCTCGGCGATCGCGTAATAGCCCTGCTTGGGGAGGCGGGGCCGGAGACGCCGCTGGTTGTCGACGAACAGTTGCTCGAACGACCATTTTCCGTTCTTGACGTCCTCGATGGTCACTTCCCAGCGTCCGTCAGCGCCGACGCGCCAACCGGAGATGCAGGTGCCCCCGCTGACGATCGGGCGCTCGCCGGCCGCGGCCTCATAAACGACGGGCGCCTTCGGCGTGCCGGAATCCGCTGGAGTGAACACCAAAGTCGCCGGCAGGAAATAGGTTCCGCCCTCCAAGGCGACGACGATCGGGCGCGCCCGATCCGGCGCTTTCGCCTTCAGTTCGCGGACCAACTTCTGGGCGCGAGCGAGGCTGCACACGGGGCCATCGGTCTTGGCATCGTTCGGCCGTTCGAGCCGGCCGGACCACGCATCGTTGCCCTTGGGGGAAACGTAGAGATCTGCGGCCACGCCGGCAGCCGGGGCGAGCATCACCAGACCCATCATCCAAGCCAGTGTAATCAGGACCACGCGGTTCGTCGTCATGGCGGGCGCTCCTAACGTGAGGTGGGTTTGTGTGCCCGGCCGTCCTTGGTTTCGCGGACCGGGCGGTTGGAACCTCGCCATTGTAGCCAACCGGCCGACGCGGTTCAGCCCAGGGCGACCATTGACTGAAAAGAATGTACCCGGCAGGGTGGGGGGGTCTCGCGACTCGTCAGATCATGCCCCGCCTGCTATGTGTGTTGGAAAAAGATCGCCCTAAGCACTGGTTAGCGATGGATTTGGTGTCGTGGCGCGGCCATGGGCCGCAAATTTTGCCCAGGCGTTACCACGCTACCTCGATTCCTTCCGGAACACCCGATTTCTCCGTACTCCGTGCCTGGCCGCGTCAATCGGCGCAACCGGCATTCCGATACCAAGCCAGAGGGGTTTTTCAGAGTCCTCAACGGTCGGAGTGCCATACCATGGGTGCGAGGTTTTGGGCAGTCAGGCTCCTTCTGATCGGCGCGTGTGCATCGTGTCCGAGTCTTCTCGTGGGCAGTGAGCCGGGTACAGGGTACGAAGGCGCGCAGAGCGCAACGTCGGTCGGCGCGTCTCAGGAAACGGAGGCTGCTGACCGGTTCATGCAAGTCTCGACATGGGGTGAAGCGGCAACTCCCTCCGAGGCTCAAAACGTCGGCGAGTCGGCCGACGCGGTGGAAGCTTCAGCCGAGCCCGGGCCGCCCCCGGGGTGGAAGCTCCCCCAGCCGCAGGCGCTTCAGAAGTGGGGAATCAATATGGGCGGCTGGCTCCAGCAAGGCATCACCTTGAATCCGGACTATCCGGCCGACCGCTTCAACGGGCCGGAGAGCACCAACGACCGCGCCAACGAGTAACAACTCAACCAGCTCTACAGGTACTTCGTGCGGGCGACGAAGACCGACGACAGCGGCATCGACCTTTGCGGCTGGGTCGACGTCGAGTACGGCAAGGCATGGCGGTACAGGCAGTTCGTATGTGTTAAGAACAGTATCAATAGCCAGAGCAGCGTGTATAGTCTGATACTTCAGAAGTTCTAAGACTAAGTGG
>CAZFKF010000325.1:0-6106 GCA_964518805.1 uncultured Planctomycetaceae bacterium
GATCGCATGGTCTTCTATTGTCCGTTGGACTTCAGTTGGGCGGTGCGCGCAGCCATGCGCCGAATCCGGCCCGACCTGCTCGCCCTGGCCGAGACGGAACTCTGGCCGAACCTGGTTCGCGCGGCGCGGGAGACGGGGGCCAGGGTGGCGGTCGTCAACGGCCGGCTGAGCGACCACAGCTTCCGCGGCTACTCGCGAATCCGGCGTCCGGTGGCTTGGCTCCTTGGGCAACTCGACCTCATTGCCGCCCAGGATGAGACCTACGCCGAACGCTTCCGCCGGTTGGGCGCCCGACCCGACGCGATTGCCGTCACCGGTTCCATCAAATATGACGGCGCCCAGACCGATCGCCACAACCCGGCCACTGAACGCTTGCGACACCTGGCAGGCTTTGCGGCCGACGACACGGTGTTCTTGGCCGGGAGCACGCAGGAGCCCGAGGAACAGGCCGCGTTGGCCACGTTTTGCGATCTGAAGGACGCGTGGCCGCAATTGCGCCTGGTGCTGGTTCCCCGGCACCCCGACCGCTTCGATGCAGTCGCACGGTTGCTGGACGAGTCCGGCCTGCCGTGGCAGCGGCGGAGCACACTGGCGGAGGAGGGGGGCAGGGTTCAGGGTTCGGAGGTCGGAGGTCGGAGATCGGAGGTCGCAGATCAGGATTTAGAACGCACCGCAAGCCGCACGCCCTGGCTTGCCGGTTCGCCGCCACGGCCAAGCGCGGCCGGTTCGTCGCCGCGCATCCTTCTGGTCGACACGGTCGGCGAACTGGGGGCATGGTGGGGAACTGCTCACATCGCCTTCGTGGGCGGAAGCTTCGGCAACCGGGGGGGCCAGAACATGATTGAACCGGCGGCCTACGGCGCCGCCGTCTGCTTCGGCCCGAACACCTGGAACTTCCGCGATATCGTAGCCACGATGCTCGAACACGAGGCCGCCGTGGTGGTTCGCACTCCCGACGAACTCACCGAATTCGTGCGCCGCTGCCTTTCGGAAGCGAACTTCGCCGCCGCGCTGGCGGATCGAGCCCGGATCCTGGTTGCCGGCCAACTCGGCGCGACCGAGCGCACGTCGGATCGCCTGATTCCACTGGTCGAAGGCCAACCGGCTGCCAGCCAGCGAGGACTTGCCGCCGCGTAAGCTTATGAACGCCTGGGCAGCGAAGAGCAGCTTGGATTCTAGGGCCGCCATGATGCGATGCCAGCGGCGTCCCTTTCCCGTCGCTATCTTCGTCTTGGCTCAGTCTCCAGAGGGGTACGCAACCGATGCCCTTTACTGTGCCCAGCCACATTTCCATGGCGATCAACGGGTAGTAGAACGTTACGCAACCGTAGTTCCAGGCCCTCCACGAGTCTGTGTCCTCCGGTGGGAAGAAGTACAGCACGCCGTCTGCCCCAACCGACTTCGACCAAGCCAATCCCCGACGCGAAAGATCGGCGTACGAGCCGACGTACGCCAACAACACGAGCATTGCCACCGCGGACCAGCGAAACCGCGACGACCGGAATAGGCGATTCATGCGTCGTCCTCCGCACCGCCAGCAATTGCTCCTGAGTCAGGCGATGGAACCACAATCTCATCCGGCGGGATTTCCACCACCTGCCCGTCGCGCCACGTTACCAACGGAATGCCCAGTTGTTTGTGCTGGAGCACGGCTCGTCGCACAGCCTCGGACATAGCCGCGTCGATCTTGGTCCCCTCTCGCATCAGGGCGCCAATGTCGATCTCGCGTTCATCGTTCATGGGCGGACGGCCAAATCATCACTTGCCAGCCAAAGATAGAACAGGTGGAAATGGAAGCCAGTGTGGATCCGTTCCGCAAGCCATAGGGCGAAAGATCGGCTGGCGAGCGTGGTCTCGAAGGCAAGACTGCGCCGCGTGGCGGCAAGCTCCCTGATCCGCGCAATCATAATTCTGCCCGCCGCCAGAGCTGCCCGTTCCGGGGCAAATCCTGCCAAGCCCTGAGCAATCGTGTCGGCGTTGACGCACTCCACAAGTCCCAGTGTCTCCCGCAACAGGGTGGGCGCCGACGTTGTCTTGCCCGCGCCATTTGGGCCAGCAAGGACAATCACCGATGGGTTGTCAGCAGACACTCGGCTTGCCTCCTGCGCCCGCTTTTCGTTTTACCGTCCACCCGTCGTCACCCGCCACATGCCAAAGCCGCAACAACACACCCCCTGAAAGAGCGGTTTTCTCGCGCAAGATTCCTTGCAGGCTTCCCTCGTTCCTGGCTAGAATACACGGTCTATTCGTTCGGCTCGAAAGCTAACAATGGAGGACAGTTCCGTGGCGAAGGGGAAACGCTTGTTCACCAGCGAAGCAGTCAGCATGGGGCACCCGGATAAGCTGGCCGACCAGATTTCCGATGGCGTGCTGGACGCCCTGTTTGCCAAGGATCCGTTGAGCCGTGTGGCCTGCGAGACGATGGTCACCACGGGCATCGCCATACTTGCCGGCGAGATCACGACCAACGCGGTGGTCGACTACACGGCCGTGGCCCGCGACGTGATCGAGAAGGTCGGCTACACCGATGACGAGATGGGCATCTGTGCCCGCACCTGCGCCGTGATGCTCTCGCTGGACCGCCAGAGCCCCGACATCGCCCAGGGGGTGAATGCCAACGAGGCCTCCGGCAAGGACATCGGGGCCGGCGATCAGGGCCTGATGTTCGGCTACGCCATCAACCACACGCCGGAATTGATGCCGTTGCCGATCGCCCTGGCCCACCGCATTATCTCGCGGCTCACCGCCGTCCGTCAGGAGGGCAAGGTCCGCTGGATCCGGCCCGACAGCAAGAGCCAGGTCACCGTCGAGTTCGACGGCGACCGCCCGGTGCGGATCGACACCGTGGTCGTCTCCACGCAGCACAGCCCCGACGTCAGCCACGACGAGATTCGCGACTATATCATTGCGAACGTCGTCAAGCCGATCCTGCCCAAGGAACTGGTCAACGGCGACATCACCTACCATATCAACCCCACGGGCCGGTTCGTCACCGGCGGCCCGCACGGCGATTGTGGCCTGACGGGGCGGAAGATCATCGTCGACACCTACGGCGGCTGGGCTCGGCATGGCGGCGGGGCCTTCAGCGGCAAGGACCCGACGAAGGTCGACCGCAGCGCGGCCTACATGGCGCGGCACGTGGCCAAGAACATCGTGGCCGCTGGCCTAGCCGAGCGCTGCGAAGTGCAACTGGCCTACGCGATCGGCGTCTCCGAACCGGTGAGCGTGCTGGTCGATACCGAGGGGAGCGGCAAGATCGACGACGACCGGCTCTGCGGCGTGATCCGCAAAGTCTTCCCCCTCACTCCCGGCGGGATCATCAAGTACCTCGACCTGCGCCGCCCGATCTATCGCCTCACGGCCGCGGGCGGGCACTTCGGCCGCTCCGAGCCGGAATTCACGTGGGAGAAGACCGATCGCACGGCCGAGTTGCTGAGCGCCTGCGGCATGGCCGCGGCGAAGTGATCGTCCCCGGGGATTCGACGGCATGGTCCGAACGCGAATCTGGCCCGTTCTCCTGGCGGTTGGCGGGCTGATCGCTTACTTCGTGCTGTTCTATTGCGTTGAAATGCCCGGCCTGACTCAGGCCACGGGCAAGACGTTCGTCCGCGGGCAACTGCTCGAGTACCTGCTCGTCCCCGAATCGCTCGTCGAGTGCTGGCTTGGCACCCCAGCCGGATTCTCGCTTGCCGATCGCCTGCCGGTCCTGGTGATCGCCGCCGGCATCGTCGGCTGGGGCCTGGCCGCAGGCTGGTTGGTCCTGAGGGCGGGCCGGCTCGGTGGAGTGCTTACGCGTCTGGAGTCGTTGGTCTTTTCGGCCGCCGTCGGACTGAACGCCCTCTCGACCTACGTCCTGGCGATTGGCCTGGCAGGCTGGCTGAATCGCGCAGCGGTGGCGGCGCCAGCGGCCGTCACGTTCGTCGCAGCGTTGTGCCTGTGGCGCGGCAGGACCAGACGCAGCGATCCTCCCCAGCCTACTGCAAACGCGACATCAAACAAGAAAGAGAAAGCCGAGAAACGGCAAGAGGGGAATCGCACCGGCTCGCCCTTTCGCGTCACGAGCGGCATGCCCTCCCATTCCTCGCCGCCAACAGAAACGGAAACGAGTTCCGTTCCTCGGCTCGGCTACTGGCTTGCCGCCCCTTTCCTAGCAGTCCTGCTGCTCGGCGCCATGCTGCCGCCGGTCGAATTCGACGTGCGCGAGTATCATCTCCAGGCGCCCAAGGAATTCTACCAACAAAGCAGCATCGGTTTCCTGCCGCACAACGTCTACGCCAACATGCCGCTGGGCACCGAGATGCTGAGCCTGTTGGGCATGGTCGTTGCCGGAGACTGGTGGCTGGGGGCCCTCGTCGGCAAGACCGTTATTGCCTCGTACGCCGTGCTCACCGCCCTGGGGCTGTTGGCCGCCGGACGGCGTTTCGCAGGTCGGGCCGCCGGCGCCGTGGCGGCGTTGGTGTACCTGACCGTTCCCTGGGTCGTTCAGGTCTCGACGCTTGGACTCGTCGACGTGGCGCTGGGCTGCTATCTGTTTCTGGCCTTCTACGCAGCCTGCTTGGCGATGGGCCCGGCGACGGCCAGTCTCCCTGCGAGTCCTCTGGCGGCCGAAGCGCGGAGTGCTGATCGCCCGGTGCTCCGTACTCAGTATTCAGTGCTCATCCTGGCCGGTTATCTCGCGGGCGGCGCGGTGGCGTGCAAGTATCCCGGCATGCTGTTCGCGGTGCTCCCGCTGGCGTGCTGGGTTTCGTTTGCATTCCGCGACGCCGCTCTGCCGCGTTGGCGAATAGCCTGGAAGCCTGCCGCGGTGTTGCTGCTCGCTGCGGCCGTGGGATGCGGGCTGTGGTTCGCGAAGAACTGGACGATGACCGGCAATCCCACGTACCCGCTTCTGTATTCGGCCTTCGGCGGCGAGACCTGGACGCCGGAAAAAGACCGTCAATGGAACCAGGTGCATCGCCCTCACGACTTCTCACCCGAAGCGCTGGGCCGCGACATGGCCCGGGTCGCACTCACCAGCGAGTGGCTCAGCCCGCTGGTCGTGCCCTTGGCGGCGTTGGGCCTTGCGTTCCGGTCGAGACGACGGCTGGCGATCGGCCTGGCGGTCTACGTCGCGTTCATCATCGCCGCATGGTGGCTCCTGACGCATCGCATCGACCGTTTCTGGATTCCGGCGTTGCCGCTGGCCGCGCTGCTCGCCGGCCTAGCAGCGGTGTGGAGCCCGGAGCGGCTGTGGCGCATCACCGTGGTCGTATTGCTGATCCTCGGCTCGGTCGCCAACTTCGTCGCCGTCAGTTCGATCGGCGGGGGCTACAATCGATATTTCGTATCGCTGGCGCGGCTTCGCGACGATCCGGAACGGGTCGATGTCTGGCATCGCTATCTCAATGAGCACGCCAAGGGCGGTCGCGTTCTCCTGGTGGGCGACGCCCAGCCGTTCGACCTCGAAATGCCGGTCCTCTACAACACGTGCTTCGACGACTGCATCTTCGAGCAACTCGTCAAAGGCCGCTCGCCGCAAGCGATCCGCGCGGTCCTGGCCGACCGCGGGATTACGCACGTCTACGTCAATTGGGGCGAAATTGCCCGCTATCGCCGCACCTACGGCTTCACCGACTTCGTTCAGCCGGCGGTGTTCGACGAACTGGCGTCGGCCGGAATTCTTGCGCCGCTTCCCGAGATTCCCAACTCGTCAGGACGCGGGTATCGCGTGGTCCCTCCGCCTTCGTAGGGGTTCCGGACTTGTGAGGCGTGAAGCGATCGCATAAGCTATCCTCCTGCGGGCCTCGCGTTCGCTGGCGCGTCACGGATTGGCAGACAAGGACAGCGGAGGGAAGCGACCATGGAAGCGTCTGGGAAGGGATTCCTGCCCACGGAAGAAAGTGTCCCGTGCGACGCGGAGTGCCTCGCCGAGGTCACGGCGGGACGGGTCGGAGGCCCATCCTACGGTGCGGACCTTGCTTCAGGTGCCAGGGAGGCGGTTGCTCGCACGCGGGCTTGGCTTTGCAGCCAGCAACACGCCGATGGTCACTGGGTCGCCGAACTTGAGGGCGACACGATCCTGGAAAGCGAGACGATTCTCCTTCTCGCATTCCTCGGCCGCGAGGAT
>CAZFKF010000326.1:0-6106 GCA_964518805.1 uncultured Planctomycetaceae bacterium
CCGTGAGCCCCGACCCGCGCGACGGTAGCGATCGCTGCCGTCGCGCGGTGGAGACAATGGGCGATGCAGCGACACAGCGCCTCGTGTATTCTAGCCATTGCCTCGATTTGGGAGCAATTCCAGCTTCCAGCTCACCCCCAGAGGGGGTTGCTGCATGGACGGATCCTGTATGAACGTGGCGCGACCCGCTTCCGAAGGACTTCAAATCTCCCCGACTTCCGGAGAAAACGCAAAAAAAGAAGGGTGAGGAGCGAAGAAACGGAAGGGCAATCAAGCGCGGACTTACCCCCAATTGCGACACAATTGAGAAAAGGCGGGCTTGGGGCAATCTGACGATGTGGCGACGGCGATCGGGTTACGCAAGCCGACCGAATCTGGGTAGAATAGGGACCGATCCTCACCGGATTGCCAATGCGAGATAGCAAAGCCATGTCCGAGCCACGTTCCCGACGCAAGGGCAAGAACAGGAAGCCGAGCCGGCCGGAGCCCCTGCGCCAGGAGCCCGCCAAACCGTCGGTGCTCTCGTCCTATTTTTCCGCCGCGGCGATCCGCGAAACCGTGGAATCGATTGTCGTGGCCTTGGTGCTGGCGTTTGTGTTTCGCGCGTTTGTGGCCGAGGCGTTCGTGATCCCCACCGGCTCCATGGCCCCGACGTTGATGGGCCGCCACCGGGACGTCCTCTGCCCACAGTGCGGATTTCCCTACCAGGTGGGTGCCAGCGCGGAGGCCGATCAGCTCAACCGCTTGACGGGCCTCCAAGTGATCTCGGGGACGTGCCCGATGTGTCGTTTCACTATGGACTTGGGCCCTCGGAACACGCTCCGCCGTGACGACCCGTCGTATAGCGGCGACCGGATCATGGCGGGCAGGAGCATCTACGCGTTTGGCGACCCGAGGCGCTGGGACGTCGCCGTATTCCGCTACCCCATGGGGGCGAGCGTCAACTACATCAAGCGAGTGGCCGGATTGCCCGGCGAGACCCTTCGAATCCAGGGCGGCGATGTTTGGGTCAAGCCCGATGGGTCCGACGACTTCGACGTGGCCCGCAAGCCGCCGCAGAAGGTCCTCGCCACCATGCAACCGGTCTACGATGACGACTACGTGCTGCCCGCCGTAGCACGGCATGGCCTCCCGATGCGTTGGGCACCTGTGGAACCCGCCGGCGAGCCCGGCGCCTGGAATGCCTCGGAGGACCTGAAGACGTTCCGCAGCGACGGCACCGCGTCCAAAGAAGTTTGGCTCGGTTATCGGCACATCGTGCCCCGGTTCGAAGACTGGGCCCTGACAGCCGGCGCCACGAGTCAGCCTCTTGAACCGGCCAAGGCCGAGTTGATCCGCGACTTCACAGCGTATGATACAGAGCGCGCCTGGTATTATGGAAAGCCGGGCGATCGGCAGCCTCCGCCCCCACCACCCACGCCCCTGCCCGGCGGACTCGGTCAGCCGCCTGATCCGGCCAGGCTCGGCTTGAATTGGGTCGGCGATCTAGTGGTCGAGTTCAACGTCCATGTCATCGGGAACCGGGGCGCGATTCTTGTCGATCTGGTCAAGGGCGGACGTCGTTTCCGCTGCCGGCTGGATGTGGCCGAAGGCACGGCGCAAGCGGAGATCGTCGGCGTCGCCGACTTCAAACCGAAAGCGACGCATGGAATCCGTGGGCCTGGGCGGCACCGGGTGCGATGGGCCAACGTCGACGCACAACTGCTGCTGTGGATCGACGGCCGCAGCGTGGACTTCCAGCCCGCCGCGACCTACGATCCTCGCCAGATCAATGTCTCGACGCCCAACGAGGACGACTTGTTGCCGGTCCGGATCGGCTCGCAGGGGGCCGCCGCCGAGGTGAGTCGCCTCAAGATCTTCCGCGACATCTACTACATCGCCCAGCCGCCCGGCGACCAGCCCGATCACCCGGGCTATCCCACCGATTTCGATCCGGATAAGCCGGGCTACCCTTTTGCCGAGCTGACAGCGGGGCGTGAGGCCGACTTCTTCTCCGACCCTCGCCAGTGGAGCGTCTTCTCCCATCGACGGGCGATCGAGTTTCATCTCGACAAGGACCAGTTCTTTATGCTCGGCGACAACAGCGCCATGAGCAAAGACAGTCGACTCTGGGATGAAACGCGGTTCTTTGTCGATCGCGACATGCTGATCGGCAAGGCCCTGTTCGTCTACTGGCCGCACTCCTGGAATCGGATTCCCGGCACCCCCATCCCCTTTCCGATGTTTCCCAATTTCAGCCGGATGCGGGGAATTCGTTGAGATGACTTGCGAGGGACGGGCCGCAAGCTTGCCCGCATCTTGCATCCAGATCGTCCCGGTTGCGTTGCGCGGCACGTCTTGCGAAATGGACTCCCGGACGCGAAAATGGGCCACCCTCAAGGAGTCTTCGTACGCACCGGTGGCCATGCCTGGAGCGACATCGTGAAGAACGCGCCGAATCGCTTTGTCCGAGGCACAGTTGCGTCTTTTCACAAAGAACGCCGGATCCTCATGACCGCGCTATTGGCATGGGCATCGCTGCCTTCGATCGCGGGCGTGTCCGGCATGACGGGTGCGGCCGAGCACTGGCCGGGGTTTCGCGGGCCGCGCGCCTCGGGTATCGCCCAAGGCGCCGGACTGCCCGACGCTTGGAGCCCAACGGAGAACATCCTGTGGAAACGCGAGGTCCCCGGCCGCGGTTGGTCGTCGCCGATCGTCTGGGGAAACCGCATCTTCGTCACCTCGGCCATCCAGGAGGACGGCCAACCGGAACCGATCAAGAAGGGGCTCTACGTGGGCGGCGATCGGCCGGACTCCGGCCCCGTGCAGCGGTGGATGGTCTACTGCATCGACGGGACTTCGGGGAAGATCGTCTGGGAGCGCATGGCCGGCCGCCGCGCGCCCCGCTACGGACGCCATTTGAAGAACTCCTTCGCCTCGGAGACGCCGGTCACCGACGGCCAGCGCATCTACGCCTATTTCGGCAGCCTAGGGCTCTTCTGTTACGACTTCGACGGCAAGGAGCTTTGGTCGCGAGCCTGGGGCGAGTATCCCATGCAGGCCAACTGGGGCACGGCCGCCTCGCCGGTCCTCCACGGCGACCGCGTCTATGTGGTCAACGACAATCAACAGCACTCCTTCCTGGTGGCCGTCGACAAACTCACCGGAAAAGACCTGTGGCGCATTGATCGCGACGAGAAGTCGAACTGGAGCACGCCCTTTGTGTGGGAGTGCGCTGGACGAACTGAGATTGTGACCAACGGCACACGCAAGGTCCGCTCGTACGATCTTGACGGCAAGCTGCTGTGGGAACTGGGGGGCATGTCGTCCATCACCATTCCCACACCCTGCGCCGGCAAGGATCTGCTCTACGTCAGTTCCGGATTCGTGATCGACCGCAAGCGGCCCGTGGTCGCCATCCGGCCCGGGGCGTCGGGCGACATCTCGCTGAAGGCCGATCAGACGAGCAGCGCGTCGGTGGCCTGGTGTCAGAAGCTGGCAGCGCCCTACAACACCTCTCCGCTGCTCTACGGCGAACGGCTCTACGTGCTCTACGATCTGGGCCTGCTGGCCTGCTACGATGCCCGAAGCGGCCAGGAGGTCTACGGGAAGACCCGCATTGCGCCCAAGGCGAGGGCCTTCACCGCATCGCCGTGGGCCTACGAAGGGAAGGTGTTTTGCCTCAGCGAGGACGGAGACACGTTCGTGGTCGAGGCCGGACCTCGCTTCAGGCTTCTTCGCACCAACAGCCTTGGCGAAGTGTGCCTGGCCACCCCGGCTATTGCCGGCCGGGACGTGATCCTCCGCACCGAAAACCATCTCCTGCGCATTGGGCAGCGGCCCAAGTGATTCCCGTGAGACGGGTCTCCAACCCTTCTGCACAAGCTTGCTGATCGCTGGCCCGGTTTGCAAGAGGTCGGCGTTTACAGCCCGCGGTTCTCGATGGCCTCGGATCCGTGACGCGTTCCCAGCGCCCGCCAGATTGCCAACTCGATGGCATTGTTGATGGATCGTGACGAGCCGTCCATCAGCAGGGCATTGACCACCGAGACGTGATGGCTTCGCGATTACCCACGACATCAGCTCAACTGTCGAGAAATCCCTCCCGAACACCTGTTCACATCCATCCGGGCCGGGTAACGTGGGGAAAGGGAAGTCCAGAGACAATGCTCATGCGTTGGCCGATCCATCTCCAGTTGTTGTTGCCGATGCTGCTCGTGGTCGTTTTGGCGATCACGTTGGCCAGCGCGACCACGGCCTACTTCGGTGTCAAACGTGCTGCCCGCCAGGAGGGGGAAACCCTTCGACGCGTGGTGGCCACGCTCATGGAGGCCAGCTTCCCGCTCACCGAGCGCGTGTTGCGTCAGATGAGCGGGCTGTCGGGCGGAGAGTTTGTGCTCTTCGACGACCAGGGACGAGTCCAGGCCGCGACCCTCGCCGTCGAACCAGGCGAGCTTGCGACGCTCGGCCAAATCCCAGCCAGCTTGCGAGTCGACAATCTCGCCGCCAGCCCGGTGCTCCACCTCGCCGGGCGAGGTTACCGCGGATGCCGGGTGCCGATCGGCCCGTCGCGATTCGTCGCCGAGCCGGGCTCGCTGATCGTGCTGTACCAGGAGGACTTGGGATCGGAAGCCGTGCGTCAGGCGGCCTATCCGGCGGCGATCGCCGGCGTGGCCGCAGCGATCGTGGCCGTGCTCGTGACCACGGCCCTCGCCCGGCGGTTCGTGCGCCCGATCCAGCTCCTTGGCGACGAAACGGCACGTCTGGCCGGCGGCGATTTCCAGCCCGTGGCCGTCCCGAGCCGCGACGACGAGATCCGCGACCTGACGCTGCTGATCAACCAGATGGCCGAGAAGTTGGGACAGTATGAGACCGACGTGCGCCGCAACGAACGCTTGCGGACCTTGGGACAACTTGGGGCAGGCATCGCCCATCAACTCCGCAACTCGGCCACCGGGGCGCGGATGGCCATCGAGTTGCACGAACGCGAATGCCCGCAGGATTCCCCCAGCGAATCGCTGGCCGTGGCCCTGCGCCAGTTGCGTCTCATGGAGTCTTACGTACAGAGGTTCTTGCAGCTTGGCCGGCCGCAGTCTGCGCATCGCGAGCGGGTCGAATTGGAAACGCTGATCCGCGACGTTCTGGACCTGGTCCGTCCGGCGTGTGAACACGGGAAGATCGACCTGGCGTTCCGCCGCTTGGCCCAACCGCTTGCGGTCTTCGGCGAAGCGGAATCGCTTCGCGAACTTCTGATCAACCTGATCCTCAACGGCGTGGAGGCGGCCCAGCGCAACAGCGGCGGGTCGCCGCAGGTTGTCGTGGAACTCGACAGGACGGAAGACGCGAAAGCCGTGATCCGCGTCATGGACTCAGGCCCAGGCCCCGACCCTGCCGCAAGCCAGCGCCTCTTCGAGCCGTTCGTGAGCGGGAAACCCGAGGGGACGGGCCTGGGCCTGTACGTGGCCCGCCAGATTGCCGAGGCTCACCGCGGCGCGATCTCCTGGCAACGACGGGACCGCATGACGTGCTTCACCATCACGCTGCCTTTGTTTTTCGGGTGAACGAGCGAAGATCGAGGGATATGCCACATCTCCTTGTAATTGACGACGAACAGAGCATTTGCTGGGGCCTGGGCCAACTGGGACGCGGCATGGGTTGCAGCGTGGCGGTGGCCGCCTCGGCCGAAGAAGGCCTCGGCGCGGCACGGCACGAGCAGCCCAACGTGATCGTGCTCGACGTGCGTCTGCCGGGCATGGACGGCTTGACCGCAATTGAACGATTTCGTGAGGAGTTGGGCCCCGTCCCGATCATCGTGATCACCGCCTACGGCGAGTTGGCGACCGCCGTGCAAGCCGTGCGCAAGGGGGCCTTCGACTACTTGACCAAGCCGTTTGACTTGCAGGTGGCCGAACGGGCAATTCAGCGGGCGCTCAACGCCCCGAAGCCGAGCCCCGACTCGCCGCCTCCCGCCGCCCAGCCCGGACGCGAAACGCTCATCGGCCCCTCGCCGGGCATGCAGGAGGCATTCAAACGGATCGCGCCGGGGGCCCCTAGCGCTGCCTGCGTCCACCCCCGCAGCGAAAGCCGCCCGGGGCGGGAACAGGGTGGCCGGCGGACCCATCGTTTC
>CAZFKF010000327.1:0-6085 GCA_964518805.1 uncultured Planctomycetaceae bacterium
GCCCCGCCTGTCCCGTC
This sequence comes from uncultured Planctomycetaceae bacterium, assembly GCA_964518805.1. Taxonomy (GTDB): domain Bacteria; phylum Planctomycetota; class Planctomycetia; order Pirellulales; family Thermoguttaceae; genus CALFBP01. Next base: position 18 of record CAZFKF010000327.1, read on the forward strand.
GGCCCGGAACTGATCCGCGATGCCCGCGACGCCGTCAGCGGCCTGGGCGAAGAGGTTGGCAACGTGGAGGTCGAAATGGTCATGACTCCACCCTGGACGCCCGACCGCATGACGGAAGAGGCACGCGATGAGCTTGGGATGTACTAGTCCGGCCGTCTTTCGCCGTGCCCCGCCGTTTCTCGTTTAACGTATTCATCGGCAACACGTTAGGCGACTGCGACTGCCCGGAACGTTCTCCCTGGCATTCGCCATGGTCCGCCACTTTTCGTGCCGTGTCGGCGTCCAACGGGTCCCATTTCTGGCCGGAGTCACTTCCAGGGGGGAACCGGTTTTTGCCCGAGCCTATCTGAATGAATTTCAGGCAGTCGACGAATGCCATATTCCCAAGGAAGACTGGGATGAGGCATGCAGGCCTGCCCAGCGGACCCCCCGAGAGCGCGGGAAGCGGCAGTTGGGCGATTGTCTCCTCAAAGCCATTGCGCTACGATTCAGGTGCGATGTTGATACGAAAGACAAGCGTTTTTCGCGAGGTTAGCCTCGGGACGTCGAAACCTGCGAAGCGATAGCGCGTTTCGGGAGAATCATAAGCATTCGACATGGCCATGCGCGAGCCGCAAGTGGGCGGCATCATCCACACGTACCAAAGGTACGACCCCAAGAACTTCCCCAGCCCGACGCAGCCGCCGCCGGACGTCGTCTCCGGGGCCTTCGATCACCTGCTCACCTACGGCTCGCTCCGCGAACTCTCGGAGGAGGAACTCGCCCGGGCCGTCAAGCTCGATCCCAGCCAGATTGCCGGCCTGGGGCCGAGCCTTGAGTACCTCATCGAAAAACTCCGCGAGCGCAAGCGAAAGATCCTGGCGACCTACGAGAGCAACCGTGTGCAGGCCGAGGCCGCCGGGCGCTATCGGCAGTGGGGGCTGCGTATGAAGCCACCATCGAGCCTGGAAAAGCGATTCAAGCGGGCCTTTGCCGAGGAGCAACTCTACGACCTGGAACGGCTCTGGTATGCTGCCGGCGACGAACGCGGCCCCTTCGCGCGGGAGTTGGTGCAGTTGGTCCACCGCCTCGGCGACAAGTACCAGATCGACGAACTGGCGTCGAAATACGAATTCACCGGACGCACCGAACTGTCGATCCCCCGCGCTTTGGAAATCAAGGAGGAACTCGAGGCCATCGATCGGCTGCTCAAGCAGCTCGAAGAGGCCATGAAGACGGCGCGGGTCGGCGTGATCGACATGGACGAGCTCAAGCAGTACGTCGAGCAGGCCGACGTCGATCAGCTCAAACAACTCGCCCGGCAAGTCGAAGAGTACGTGCGCCAGATGGCCGAGCAGCAGGGCCTGGAAAAGTCGGCCCGCGGCTATCAGCTCACGCCCAAGGCGTATCAGATCTTCCAGGGACGCCTCCTGGAACGGATCTTCAGCAACCTCGAAGCGTCGCGTACCGGTAGGCACCATGGGCCGGTGGTCGGCGAAGGCGCGGTCGAGCTGCAGCAGACCAAGCCCTACGAGTTCGGCGACTCGATCGCCAACATGGACATCCCGGGGTCGATGATCAACGCCATGATCCGTTCCGGGCCGGGCCTGCCCGTGCGTCTTGCGCAGGAAGATGTGGTGATCCATCGCACGCGCAACACGCCCAAGTGCGCCACCGTGGTGCTCTTGGACATGAGCGGATCGATGCGGTACGACGGGCTGTACGTGGACGTGAAGCGGATGGGTCTGGCCCTGGACGGCCTGATCCGCCGCGAGTATCCCGGCGACTTCCTGCAGTTCGTCGAGATGTCCTCCTTCGCTAAGCCGCGTCACCGCAGCGAGATCGCCGCGTTGATGCCCAAGCCGGTGACGATCTACGAGCCCGCGGTGCGGCTCTACGTCGACATGAGCGACGAGCGCATCTCGGAGGTCGACGTGCCGCCACACTTCACCAACATCCAGCACGGCCTGCAATTGTCGCGGCGCTTCCTCTCGGCGCAGGATACGCCCAACCGGCGGATCATCCTCGTCACCGACGGCCTTCCGACCGCGCATTTCGAGGAGAACCTGCTCTACCTCCTTTATCCTCCCCACGAACGCACCGAGACGGCCACAATGCGCGAAGGCATGCTCTGCCGCCGCGAGGGGATCACGATCAACATCTTCCTGCTTCCCAGTTGGTCGCAATCGCGCGAAGACGTCCAGTTCGCCTACCGCCTAGCCGAATCCACGACCGGCAAGGTCTTCTTCACCGCCGGCAAGAACCTCGACCGCTACGTGGTTTGGGACTACCTCAACCGCCGCCGCGAAGTCGTGGCCTGATGCATCGGCGCCGGCTTCGGCTCGACGAGAAGCTCGGTGCAGGCGACCGGATTCGCGGGATTGCCGTCTCCGTGGAACGGCGCACGGGAGACGCGGAAGGTCGTTGTCTTGCACAAAGCCCCCCATCTGGTACAATAAGAGCCATTGGGGGACCAGAAGCAACGTTCCAGAGGTTCTGCCCGTGGTCGACGCATCGCAATCGCCGCAAGACGTGCCGAACGCGTGTCCCTTCTGCGGCGCGCGTTCGGTGGTGGATTTCTCCCGGGCCGAAGAGGACATGCCGTGTCCCTCTTGCGCACGCCATCTGTGGTTCGTCCGCCAGCCGATGGACGACGTGGCCGTGCTGATCTTCCTGCCGGGGTTAATGTCGGGCGCCGAGAGCCTGCCGCGGGTCGACGAGGTGGTTTCGGCGGTGGCGGGCTCGTCGCGCGTGGCCGTGGACGTTTCTCGCTTGCGGGTCATCTCCAGCGTCTTCTTGGGTATGCTGGTGTCGCTGCAACGCCGCCTGAAGGCCGCCCAGGCCGCGCTGAGAGTCTTTGGGGTGACGCCCGGACACCGGGAAGTCTTTCGGGCCACGAACCTCGACACGGTGTTGAGCCTCCACGAGGACCAACAGAGCGCCCTGGCAAGCTTCTGACGGTGACCGCCCGGCATGTCGAGCGCGGATCGCTACTTCATCTTCTTCGAACTGATAATGCAAGGGCAGACGTCGCTCGATTGCCGCGGGACTCTTGGGATGTCGATCGCGTTTGCCGAATGCCGAGGTGGCGCCATGCTGACATTTCCACACTGGTTTGGCCGTGCCTTGAAACCGTCGCAGCGCCCTTCGAAGCGGAACGTTCGCCGCAAGCTGCGGCTGGAAGAGTTGGAGGGCCGCCACCTGCTGTCGGCCGTTGCCATCACTTCCAAGGCGCCTCGGATCGATCCCCCGAGCCCTCCCGCCATGGTCGCCGTGCAGAACGCGCCGGGCGCCGAGAAGTCGGGATCGCCGCTGGCGGCCGGCATCAACGTCAAACGGTTCAACGGCACGTACGCCGGAAAGTATGTGGGCTGGGTGGACGGCGAAATCGAGAGCGGAACGATCCGCTTCACCGTGTCCAACGGCCTGGTCAAAGTCACCTCGCCGGGAAAGGGCTCCGGCAGAATCGATGCCCAGGGCAACGTCAACTTCGCGATTACTGGGAAGACGTCACCGAATTCGAGGCCTCGACGTCCACCGGCAACAAGGACATTCTCACGGTGGACTTGGGGTACGCGGGCGGCGGGAGTGCCGTTTCGGTAACCCTCAAGAGAATCAGCGGCTAGCGGATGGCTTGCTTGCTTCCGATCGGGCTTTGACAACGGTGCGCAGCCGTAGGTTATGCTCCAGCATAACCCTTGAGCCAATGGAGTCATGCTGAAGCATAACCTACGAACTCTCTGGTGCATGCCACGCCGGCCGGCCTCCCGTCGCCCGAGGTGCATCTGGCCCGTGGCTGCGGCGAGTGCTACACTCGGGTGCATCGATCATGCCTTCCGATTTCCCGCCTGCAAGGAGAATCCCGTGAAATCGAAAGTTCTTGCGGTTCTCATGCTCTGTGCCTGGCTCGACTCGGCACCGGTCCGCGCTGGCACGCTGGATCTCTCCACGGCCAGGCTCACGATCGATGCACGCGGCATCGTGACCGGCCTGGCGTTCGCCGATGGCACCCAGTGGCCTTCGAGCAGCGAGCCGGCCTTTGCCATCGAGGCCGACGGGAAGCTTCTGACGCCGAAGGCCGTTGAAACCGACGGTTCGCTGTGGCGCGTGCGCTTCGACGGCGGTGCAACGGCCGAGTTCCGCGTGACCACCGGCCAGGGCGTGGCCGCATTCCGGATGACGAAGTTCGACCCGGGCCCGGCCGGCAGTCGCGGCGCAATAAAAGGCGTCGCCCGGTTGCGATTGTTCAGCCTGGCAGTGCCCACGGGTGCACGGATCGCAGGCACCATCAACGGCGCCCGGCACGGCGGATGCTTTGCCGCGGTCATGGCCGGCCAACCGAACGTGTTCGCCTCGTCGAGCCAGTCGGGCGGGGCAAAGGCCGATCGGGCCGGGTGCAGCCACGAGTTCGTCCGCTGCGACGAGGCCAAAGCGGGCCGCCACGCCGCGCGGTTCACCGCCACCTGCAACAACGAACCCAGCGGTTGGAGCATGCGCGGCAAGAGCTTCGCCGTGCCCCGCGATCTGACCGGATGCAAGGCGATCCGGGCCTGGGTTCACGGCGACGGCAAAGGCCAGGCCCTCAAGATCCAACTCTTCGACGGCGAAGGCGGTTACCGCGACGACTACCTCGCCATCGATTTCAAAGGCTGGCGCCGCGTCACGCTGGCCACGCCATCGCTCAATACGCTGAAATACGATCGCGTGGGCTCGGTAAGCTTCTACTACAACGGCATGCCCGCCAGCCAGACGGTGACCTGCCTCATTGACCAGGTCGAGGCGATCCTCGACTGCGATGGGCGCGAGCGGGTCGAGGTGCTCGAAGATTTCGAGGCGGCCCAGTCGCCCCTCTGGTCGTCGCCGGTCTTCGTGCTCCGCGCCGAGACGAACAAGCTGCGCGGGCTGGAACCGGCCGTGTTCGGCGTCGTCGCCTGCCCTGAAGGCGAATACCTGGATGCGATCGAACGCTTCGAGGCGGCTGCGGGCGTGCCCAGTCCGCGCCCCGGAGGCGTGTGGAATAAGAAGTCGCCGTGGATCAAACGGTCCTATTTCTTCCTGACCGATTTTCGCGAGTCGCAGTTCGAAAAGGCCCTGGCCATTGCCCGGCGGGGCGGGTTCCACATGATCCTCCTCGGCCAGGAATCGTGGGCCGAAGGCACCGGCCATTACCAGATCAACCGCGAGCGGTTCCCCGACGGGCTGGACGGCCTGAAGCGGACGCTCCAGCGGTTCAAGGACGCGGGGTTCCGCGTGGGGCTGCATTTCCTCGGGCCGTCGATCTATCCTCCGGATCCCTACCTGGTGCCGGTGCCCGACCCGCGCCTGGTCCACGGGGCGTCGACTGTGTTGGCCGCAGACATCGACGCCAAGGCGACCTTCGTGCCGGTCGAGACCGCGCCGCAGAAATTCCCGGGCGAGGACGGCGGCTACGAGGGCGACGGCACGGTGCTCCAGGTGGGCGACGAGCTGATCTGGTACGGCAAGCGGTCGCTGGAGGCCCCCTTCGGGTTCGCCGAGTGCCGACGCGGGCATCTGGGCACCAAGGTGGCTGCGCATCGCAAGGGCGACCGCGTCGTGCACCTCGTGCGATCCTACGGCTACCACATGTTCGACATGGATACCTCGCTTCTAGACGAAGTGGCCGGCCATTTCGGCAAGGTGGCCAACGCCTGCGGAATCGACATGATTTACTTCGACGGCTCGGAGCGACTCCAGGGCGACCACGGCTACTACAACGCCCGGCTGCACAAGGCGTTCTACGACAAGCTCGACAATAGGAACACGCTGCTCCAGGCCAGCAGCTATAGCCATTATTCTTGGCACCTGATGGCCCGCACCGCGTCGGCCGACGGGCACGGCGATCTGAAGGGCTATCTCGACGAGCGGTCGGGCTGGTTCGACTCGATGGCCCGCGACGGCATGCCGCTGGACATCGGCTGGTACTACGGCTACGACCCTTCGAGCACGAACTACCAGTACGAATACATCCTCGGGGCCACGATCGGCTACGATTCGTCGATGTCGTACCAGGTCTCCTGCGACGCCGCGGCCCGGCATCCCTTCACCGGCGAAATCCTCGACCTGATCGC